>JAIRQQ010000063.1 GCA_031256395.1 Nitrososphaerota archaeon | reverse complement strand
AAGCATCCTGAGAGCTGGTACTGTTTTTTATTTGCTTCCCTTCACATTGTAAAAAAACATGTTGGATTTTTTTCTTTGACGCTGCAAGTTCTTCAGGATCACTAAAACGATGCCCACATCGACAACAACTCCACCTTTGAATTACATCACCCTGAAAGGTGGTATAGGTTCCGTCTTTCCATACTTTTTCTGTTTTTGTGTCACATTGTGGACAAAGGGGACTTTGGGAGCTGACACCAGTTTGTTGAGGACTGGTGAGTAGAGCAGAGTTTGCCAAATCTGTGCTCGAAAGCAAATCAGCTTTTCCCGTCCCAACAACCATAACCACTACTAAGCAAACCCTCTTTTCTTGTCATATAATGCTAACTCGCTATACACCGTCACATACACCTACGTTACAACAAACTAAAGCCCTGCTCCTTAGCGAAGTCTTCAACAATTAGCCTGTTTAACCAACTTTTCGGGTCCACTTCAGTCTCTTTGAGCTTTAATATCAACATTATCGCCTACTCTTAAAATTAGGTGAGTTTAAAAAGCAACGATAAAACACCACAAACCAAAAACACAACAGAAATTTGTTGACAATTATTGGAAAAAATGGAATTGCATAAAAAAATAATCATTTTAGCTTAAAACCAAGCCACGTTAACAGCAGCTCCCCCGTTATAATGTCAATGTTGAAGCATCAATACGATAAAACGCCTGTTTCCGAATGCGAAATAATTTTTTTCGCCTTTAAAAGCGTACGATTTACGGGCTTATAAGGCAAACAACAACGCCTACAAGCCCGAAGGCAAAAAAGATGAATATAAACAGAAACAAAAAGTGTTTAACACAAAAATACCCAACAAAAGCTCGTCAAAAACAGCACAAAAGCCAAAATAAAACCACAAATCAAAGGGAGGTGCAAAAAATTGTATAAACCAAAACCCTGCCCCGAATGCAACGCCACAACAAATCCCCTACACGATCAAACAACTGGCGAAATAGTATGCAGAAACTGTGGCCTAGTCCTACTAAAAACAATAGCATTCACACCCCCAGCCGACCGAATCCCAAAACACCCATCCACCAATCCCATAATATACACAAGCATCGCCACAGGCACAGAAATCGACTCCCACCAATACCTAGAAAGAATCATAGCTAAAGATACCCAATGGATAGTACAACAATTAACTCTACCCCATATCACAATACACATGGCAATCAACTATGCGCTCAAACTACGACACTCCATGAGATGCAAAAACCCCGAAAAAATTCGCCTCAACGCCATGCAACTAACTACTATGGCCATATGGAATGCTCTAAAACAACAAAACCACCCCCTAAGCTACGATGAATATACTCAACAAGTAACACGTCTGATCGGAAACATAAATATAATGAAAACTCAAACCCGTGCTATCCATTTCATAAAAGCCCAAAACCGTACCACAAACACAACGCTCATCACAGCGCACATAAACAAAACCATAAACCGGCTTGTAAACATGCACATCATAAACCCTACTTACGCAAACATCTTAAACAAATATGCCCTCGAGATGATCCACACAAATCATGGTGTTGCAGCTTGCTGTAGAGCAAAAATAGTTGCAGCCGCAGCCATACTTGCCGCAGACAAACTCCTCGCAAACCGTCTCCACCTCAAAAAATTTGCCAATCTAACAAAAAATGGAACCGGCAAACTATCGTCTCTAACATCAACTCTAAAACGCACCGCCCCGCCTCTGCCCAAAGAGTGCGCCGCCCTAAAACTTGGCCAATACCTCGACAAGGAGTTGGATTCTGTTGAACCTTAGACTTAACCAAATCCGAGCTAATCCTTGGAACGCCAACTTTATGAGCCAACAAGACCAAGAAGCCCGCAAACAGTGCATGCATCAAACCGGACCAAAAAAAACCCTGCCCCTCGTAGTTCGATTGATGACTGATGGATATTATGAGTTAGTCGATGGAGAGCACCGCTGGACTAACGCAAAAGAGTTGGGCTGGGAAGAAATATCTGTAATCATTCTCGAAGCCGATGATTTGCAAGCCAAAGCCTACTGTGTTAGCTACAACAAACTACGCGGACGATTCAACTGGATCAAACTCCACGACGTAATAAAGAGCGACCAAGACAACGGTGTAAACCTCGAAGAAGCCTACAAAGGCGCACTATCAACTAAAGAACTCAAATGGATCCTCTCCCTAAGCGACTTAGTACCCCAAGCACGAACAACCCTAGAAAAATCACTAAAAAAATATCCCGAATACACCTTAGAACACCTCCACCTCATATCTAAATTCCCACCTGACCAACAAGAAAGCCTCGCAGAAATATACCAAAAACCCATAGCCACCCACCTCCTAACACGACTCCTAACAGCTTTCCTACAAAAAAACCAACCCCACCCTACCATAAAAGAAGACCAACATTATCCACCCAATGACCCAAACCAAAACGAAAGCGAAGAGTGTACCCCCTTAGATTTTGGGCAATCCAAATGGTCTAACAACAACGACGATGGTACAGATGAACCTGAAGATCCATTTTCACAAACAGACAATCAACAGAATAGGGTGCAAAGGTCTAAGACTGATATAAAAGATAAGCCACGGGCTTGGTTATTATCGGTTGAACATACTTGCAACTG
>JAIRQQ010000044.1 GCA_031256395.1 Nitrososphaerota archaeon | reverse complement strand
CCCGCTTCTACCTCATTTTGCTGATGATTCTAGCGCCGTTTTGTGCGGTGGGTATGTGGATGCTAACCCAGTATCTCACCAAACACAAAAGACAACTCTTGTTCTCGGTGCTTGTGGTGGGGGTTTTGGTGCCCTATTTTCTGTTCCAAACCAACTTTATCTACGAAGTATCGGGAAGTGAGAGCTGGTCAGTTCCGCTTAGCGGCTATCGCATGACCTCCACACTGCTCTATGGACACTGCGGCTACATCGACACACTAAGCGTACAGGGCGCCAAATGGGTCTCAGATAATGTCCCCTACGAATACAACATACACGCCGACAACGGCCTCTACACCTCACTAACCGCCTATGGGCTAGTCTATCGCGGATACATAAAAGAACTCACCAATAACACCCAACTCTACGGCGGACAATACGCCTATCTAAGCTATATCACCATAAACCACGAACAAGCAACCTCAAACGGCACCATACCCAGACTACTCAACCAAACCGATATAGTATATTCAAACCGTGGCAGCGAGGTCTACTTTGTACCCATGCCATAACTACCTCTTCGACAAAATAACCGAAGAGCAAAACACAAAAAACCAAATCCACCCAATGAGAAATAATAAAGTAAATTTTGGGCAGGATTTTTGGGTTAGTGTGGTTATTCCTACCCACAAACGAGCGGATGTTTTGCCTTATTTGCTGTCTGCGCTTAGGCGTCAAAGTTACAAGAATTTTGATGTGGTGTTTGTGGTAAAACCCTCAAATGACAATACCGAATCCATTCTAAGACAAGCCGCAAACACACTCAAACTCAAAGTGGTGATTCAAACAGAGGGCCACATTGTAGATGCCTACTTTTTGGGTGTCAAACATACCACGGGTAATATCGTAGCGCTTCTTGATGATGATGCACTCCCAGCGGAGGACTGGCTGGAGGAAACGGTAAAAATTTTTCAAACCTCCCAAGCCGATGGAGTCACAGGTGATTCATTTCCAGCGTTGTTAAAACAGGGTAACCTCAAAATAATCAAAGAACCCGAAATCCCAGAAACCTTTTCTCAGTTCGAATTCGCATTTTTTGGTTATCCCATAAAAGGGTTGGAGGAATACAAAAACGCCATAGCCAACTCGGGCTTTGTGTATGAGCGCGGCAACAATGCCTACTGGCGCAAACGCGGCACCGTTAGAGCACTGCTTCGGGGACCCTCAATGGCAGTTTGGGGAGATGCGTTAAGAACTATCGAGGTGCCAGGTGAGTGGCTTTTGGGCTGCGCTTGGGAAATGGTATTGGGCTGGCAACTATGGCAAAAAGGGTTAAGGCTAATTTATAGTCCTCAGGTGAGGGTGTATCATATTGTGCATGGCCGAACCTCTAGCCGCGATTTTCTCAGTCCCCGAGCGGATCTTTTGTGGGCTGTGGAAGCTGAGCTACTGTTTTATCGGCTCTATGGCTCCGAACCCCAACTCTCAACTATACACAAACTAGAATCCGATCTTTTCCGTGTTGCACATAGTCTAAAAAATATACGATCTAATCCGCGGTATCATATTCGAAAAATTGAAGGCATAAGCATAGGAAATATCATCGGCATAAAATGGCTACTATACAAATCAATAGGCGTTAGCTACTCTCCGCTTCCAGATTTGATAAAGATAAAGAAAATCCAAACACAAACCTAACACACATCATCGAGTTTGGAGAGAACGGTGTTTTGTCTCAACCCCAGCCGCTTATCTCAGTGATCATACTCAACTATAACGGCAAAAACTATCTCAACAACTGTTTAGCCTCAGTGCTCAAAAACAACTATGACAACTATGAAGTTATCTTGGTCGATAACGCCTCCAAAGACAAGAGCATCCAAACAGCAGAGCACCGCTTTGGGGATGATCCGCATCTTAAGATCATCAAAAACAAGTCGAATTTGGGGTTTAGCGGCGGCAACAACGCAGGCTATGCGCATTGCCGTGGGGAGTATATTGTTTTTCTCAACAATGACACCACCGTCGACACCGCTTGGCTTACCAGCTTGGCAGATGCCATGCAGGGTGATTCCACAATTGGGTTGGCGCAGAGCAAAATTTTAATGATGAACAGTGACCAAATTCAAATTGGCGGCTGGATTTTTAGCGATTATCTGATACGCAAACACCCCATAACACAAAATCAGAGCAGCCAAATAAACCTCAAGCCGTGTTTTGAGGTCTCAGTTGCCTCAGGAGCCAGCATGATAACCAGACGCACGCTAATTGAGAAATATGGGTTGTTTGAGGCCAAAATCCCGTTTTTCTATGATGATACCTTGCTCTCAGTTAAGACGTGGCTGGCAGGCAAACGAGTCGTCACCATTACCGATTCACAGGTCCATCATATCTTGGGCGCTACCAGTGCATGGACTTTGGAGAAAACCACCTTTAACTTGCTTAGAGCCAAAATTTGCCTGCTCTTTGACATATACTATCAACCATATGAACTCCTAAAGGCGATTTTTGTCAATGCCGTAGACACACTGATAAACACAATATATGCACTAAAGAACAAGCGTTTAGCAGTGGTTTATGCAAATATCCAAGGGTTTACTTGGATGCTTGGGAATTTGAGGTTTCTGTGGCAAAATAGGCGCACTCGATGGAGCAAAGCCAAAATTTCACCCCAAGAACTCAGAGAAAAAATCATAAAAATCCACCTGCCCATTGCGCTGTATCTTTTACCCTCGAAACTGGGCACAAACACATTCGCAACGGCAACAGCAAACTATGAACACACACTACACAAAAACCACACAAACAAATAGACACAAAAGTGTTTTTGCCATTTTCTATAACCGCAAAGATACTTACCAGATAGCAAATGTAGAGACAACAAGTACAACAAAAAAAGAGAATCGCATTTCAGCTCCCTAATCAGCTCCAAGGAAAATTTGGGATTTAACCGATTCGATGATTATAGACGCTTGACTAATAAACAAACCAATCAATGGTAAAATTGGCTGATATATAATAATCGTCATAATCTCCGGGAGAGCGTATATAACTAAATCTTTTGGTAATTCGATAATCTCCAGGACTTAACTCGCCATAATACTCGGTCCAATCTATGTCTTTTTCTTGGGTACTATTACCCTCTAAAGCATAGCCTATCGAAAACCAGCCAACATTTTCATGAACATAGGGAAGTTGACACCACTCACCATCAACCCATTTTTCAATAGTAAACTGTTCACCAAAACCATATTCATCTGACGCCGTGTTTTTTATTATTAGGGTAAGTTTAGTATTGGTAACCGAGTTTTCTTTTACTTCCAAAATCACAGCGTCTAAAGCAGAAATTGGTTCTATACCAGAATTAGGCTCATTGTTACGACCCATAAATGATATGCATACCACACAGCCCACGACCGTTATACAGAACAGAATTATTGCCGCCACCACTTTTGCATTCATATCTATTGGGCTCCTCTGTAAATACAAACGCTATTTTTGATCATGACATCTTCCATATTAATCCCCACCGATTATTTGTCAAGAGTTAGCTTTAGTTCTAAGTGTTAGAACACCTTATGCTACAACCAGAACAGCACATTGGGACTGGTTATTGATTGTTTGGCGGCTAATGTTGGTGAGTCTACCTTTTTGCAGGGGATATTTTGTGTTGTTTGTTGTTAGGATTTGGAGGTTTTTTGGTGCTTGTTAAACCCGACAGGTTAGATGGTTGTCATATAGTAAATTTTCCCAAAGTTAGTGATTATCGGGGTAATCTCTCCTTTATTGAGGAATCGCGGCAGATACCGTTTGCGATTAAACGTGTTTATTATCTCTATGATGTTCCCAGTGGAGCCAATCGTGGTGGGCATGCTCACAAAGAGCTTGAGCAGGTTGTTATTGCTTTGAGTGGGAGTTTTGATGTTATCTTAGATGATGGCGAGAGGCGTCGTACGTTTTTTCTTAATCGTCCGCATTATGGGCTCTATATTCCATCTGGGATATGGCGAGAGTTGGAGAATTTTTCATCTAATTCGGTTGCGCTCTCTTTGGTTTCGCAGGCCTATGATGAGTTGGATTATTTGCGGGATTATGTGGAGTTTAAGCGGTGGGTTACAAATAATGCTGGGACAGAGCAAAGACCTCGTGATTATAGGTGAGGGAGAAACTGCGGCGCTTGCTTGGGACTACTTTAGCCGTTTGGGGTTTAGGGTAGCGGGGTTTAGTGTTGAGCAGACACATCTAAAAAAGCAGACCCTGTTGGGATTGCCGGTTGTGCCCCTTGAAGATATGGAGGACACCTTTAAACCTGAGTTTTATCGGGCGTTTGTTGCTGTATCATATACTCAGCTCAATTATCTTAGAAGTCGACTTGTTGCATCTGCCAAAGGTAAGGGTTACCGGCTTGCTACATACATAAGTCCCAAGGCCTGTATTGGCAGTGAGGTGGAGATTGGGGAGAATTGTTTCATTTTAGAAAACACGGCAATTCAGCGGGGTACAAAAGTGGGCGCCAATGTCACAATTTGGATTGGAAGCTCCATTGGACACCGCACAACGATTGAAAACAATTGTTTTTTTGCGACTAATGTGGCTGTTTCGGGGTTTTGCAGGGTGGGTGCGAACAGTTTTTTAGGTGTTAATAGCTGCACCTCCGATGGTGTAAAAATCGGGCGGGACTGCATCATTGGCGCCGGCGCAGTAGTTATCAAAGATGCCAGAGAGGGCAAGGTTTATGCGGGAAACCCCGCGAAAGCGTTGCCGAAAAAAACTACGGAACCCTACATTTTAGGAGACGACCCAATTTGACAACACAAAGAGAAACCACACAAAATCTAGACGTTTTAGTGTACAACCCCGAGAATAAAACAGATTGGGATAGGTTTGTTTGTTGCGCTAAGAATGGGGTTTTTTTGTTTTGCAGAGATTATATGGAGTATCATTCGCACCGCTTCACCGATCACTCATTAATGTTCTATAACAACAACAAACTCGTTGCGCTACTACCAGCTAGTCTTGAGGGTTCGACGCTTTGCAGCCATGGCGGGTTGACTTTTGGCGGGATAATCTCAGCCTACGATATGAAAACACCGTTGATGCTTCAAATTTTTGATGCCCTAAGCGCACACTGCCACAATCAGAGCATAACAGAGGTGGTCTACAAGCCTACGCCCTATATCTACCACTCAATCCCTGCCCATGAGGATCTTTATGCGTTATTTAGCTATAATGCGTATTTGGTGGTGCGTAATGTTTCCTCAGCTATTTATCTGCCCCATGCAAAAGAGTTTGATGGCAACCGCAAAGCCAATCTGCGCAAAGCCAAAAAAAACAATTTGACGGTGCACCAATCAGATGATTTTAATTCATTTATGCAAATCGCAGAAGAAGGACTCATTGAACGCCATGGCGTTAAGCCAGTGCATTCAGCAGAAGAAATCAAATTGTTAGCTAAGAGATTTCCAGATAATATCAAGTTGTTTGCTTCTTTCAAAGAAGAGACTATGCTTGCAGGCATTGTTATATATGAGAGTCAAAATGTGGCTCATGTGCAGTATGCCGCAAACTCTAAGGCCGGCAGAAACATTGGCGCACAAGACATCGTTGAGAACTATCTCATAAAAGAATGCTATAGCTATGATAAGCGCTATTTTGATTTTGGAATCTCTACCGAGAAACAAGGAACCCTGTTAAATGTAGGGTTGATTCAGCGTAAAGAAAACTTTGGAGCAAGCGCCATCGTATATGACACTTACAAAATAATTCTATAGAACACGATAGTTTCGAGTTGCTATCCTCAGGTTGTGTGGTGTAATTCTGGTTGGGTAACAATCAGGAGTTGGTTTGTTTGTTTGTGAATGCGCAGATTGCTGAAAATCAGAGGGTATTTAGAAAGACAGTGAAAAGAGCAAGTTCGGCTCTTGCTAAAGGCAACTTGACCTCAGCTATTGTGTGGGCTAAAATTGCGGCTCATTTTGCGTTTATTCGCCACCCTGGGATCTATGCTGATTCTGAGTTGGAGAATCTTTTGTTAGATATTGCGCGTCGTATAGATCAGCAACCGCCTGATGTTAGCGGGGCGTTTTATCTAAAGGCTAAACCGAAAAATTTTGGGAAAATGCGGTTTCTTCATGTTCTAACAGAGTGCTATGATACAGGTGGGCATTCGTCGTTTGCTACCAAATGGATAGAGAATACCGCTGAGAGCTCGGTGCACAGTATGATAACAACCACTCAACACAGGGAATTGCCTGCTGTTTTGCAAAATGCGGTGGCTAAATCGGGCGGCTGGTACTGCTCACTAACCGAACTATCCGCAGATTTGGTGGAACAGGCGCTGCTGTTACGTCTGCTGGCCCAAAACTGGGCCGATACCATTGTACTGTTTATTCACCCCTTTGATCCCATTCCCATAGTTGCTTTTGGTATTGATGGAGGTCCACCAATAATTTTTTGCAACCATGCAGACCACGCATTTTGGCTAGGAAACACCATAGCTGATATCACCGTAGACTATCACAGCTCAGCAACAAAACTAAACCAGACCCGCAGGGGAATAAAAAACGTCAAACTCTTACCCATCCCCCTCACAAAAAAAGAGCATATAACCAATAACACCAAGTTGCGTGAGCAGTTGGGGTTTTGTGAGCAGGATATAGTTTTGCTAACGGTGGGACGTCCTGAAAAGTTCTTTCCCTTTGGGGGTTATGATTTTTTAGAGTTTATGGTCCAATTTTTAGAGAAGCATCCAAAGGTAAAGCTGGTGGCAGCTGGACCCAAATCTATGGGCCGATGGAAAGAGGCCTCAGCGGCTGTGGAGGGTAGAATTCAGGCCTTAGGACCTCTGGAGCACGCAGAGCTTGAGAAATATTATGCGGTGTCAGATGTGTATGTTGCGAGTTTTCCCTGTGGCAGCGGCACCGCTTTGCTTGAAGCCGCAATGCATAGCCTGCCAATTGTGGGTTTACATATTGAAGAGTTGCCGCATCTGAGTTTGAAAGATGATGCGGGGTTCAAAAAATTAAAGGTACATCAATTGTCACTTGATGATTTTTTGCAGGCACTAAATTTTGCAGTACTAACCTGCCGCTCAAATCAACAAAAAAATAGAGCGGAAATAATTAGAAGAAATGTTGAGCGGGAACATTGTGCACCCGACTGGAATAACTATGTGGATATGGTTCTGCAGTCTTTGCCGTCTCAGCACGCAATTTATGTGCCGCAGGTTTTAGAAAAAGAACCAGATTACACCGATGTTTATTGGGAAGCACTGAGTGCGCATATGATGGTAAATGAGCAACCGCAGCATTCCCTTAACCGGCTGGTACGGGTCTATGGCAGTCAGCTCTCCAAAACCGAGGCAACAAGCGCTCAAACAAAAAATCTATGCACCGCATTTCTCAAAATAAATAATTTTCAAAAAAGCAAACAATTCCTCAGAGACCTCAAAGAAGTTCTCACCAACAATTAACATAACACATAATTCTGTATAAGGAGTCTCGAGTATGAGTCTGGTAAGTTTAGTAAAAATTCCACTCAACACCGACCAGCCTCTCAAAGAGGCAATAACCCAAGCACTAAACCTAATCGAGTATTCCTTGGATACGAGCATACGCAAAATCGTGATTAAACCCAACCTGTGCTACTACTGGGACGCCACCACCGGCCAAACCACCTCGCCCTACTTTGTAGGCAACTTGATTGAGTTAATCCGCACCCAAATCCCTGAGGCAGATATTTCCATTGTAGAGTCCGATGCCTCAGCGATGCGATGCAAATACGCCTTTAAGATGCTGGGTTATACAAGGCTTGCAGAAGAAAAACAGGTACAACTAATCAATCTCACCGAGGATCAAACAACAAAGCGACGCATCCACTGCAATGGCAAGACCTACAATTTTATGGTACCAAAAACCATCCAAGAAGCCGAGCTAAGAATCAATATTGCACACATAAAATACACCACCGATCCCATCAAGCTTACCTGTGCACTTAAAAACATCTTTGGCTGCAACCCAGTACAAAAAAAATCCAAATACCATCCTGATCTTGGCAATGTCATAGTTGCCCTAAACAAAGCCATGCCCTTCAACCTAGCGCTAATTGACAACACTATTGCGGCAGGGGTTCAGCCGCGTCGAATGGGGTTGGTTATGGCTAGTCAAGACCCGGTTGCGCTGGATTGTGCCGCGGCAAAAATTGCTTGGCTCAACCCCGCCAAAATTCCATATTTTAGAATTGCCGAGCAGGAAGGCGTAGGAAAACGCGTCTACGTTTTGCGTGGAGAACCCTTGGAATCCTTTAGGGTGCTCTATCCTAAGCCGCCAATTAATATGAAGTTCAAAAAACAGCTCAAAAAGACTCTGGTAACTGTTGGGTTGGGTAAGCGGATGGGGTTGGTGTAGTTATGGAAAGTAAAAAGTTGCATCTGGGGCTTATTGGAGCCGGTGGTGTGGGTCAGATGCATCTAAAGCATGGTTTGATGCTTAACGGTGCAAGCGTTACTGCTGTTGCAGATACGGCTAAACCTGTTTTGGAGCGAGCAAAAGCGTCGGGTATTAAAAATATTTATACTGATTATGCCGAGTTACTCAAAAATCCCCAGATCGATGCGGTTATTATTGCCTTGCCTACGTTTTTGCATCATAGGTGTGCGCTTCTTGCCGCAGAATCCGGTAAGGATATTTTTTTGGAGAAGCCCATCACGGTCAATGTTGAAGAAGCAAAAGAAGTTATCTTGGCGGCTCAGCGCAACTCGGTAAAGTTGATGATGGGCTATCCCATGCGCTTTAACCCACGTTTTCTTAAACTCAAAGCAGACTTGGCAGAGGGGTTGATTGGGGATGCGGAGAATGTGCATGCAACCTATGTGTGCTCGGGTCCTTTTGGTCATCGCTCCGATGGGCACTCACCAGCGCCTGTTCCGGAGTGGTGGTTTAATGCGCAATTAAGCGGCGGTGGTGTTCTTGCAGATCTGGGATGTCACCTAATCAATCTGTTGCGGATGTTATTTGGTGAAATTGTGGATATCAAAGGCCAGTTTGGCTACCGCTACCACATGGAGTTTGAGGACTCTGCTATGTGTCTGGCCCGCTTCACCTCAGGCACCCTATCAGCCATCAATGTAGGCTGGTATGCACAAGAGTATCTTTTGCGGCTCGATGTTTTAGGAAGCGTCAAAAACATCTCGACTGGACACATGCCACCCAAAACCATACCAGCCGCCTACCAAATGCTAACCAAGGGCATCTCAGAGTTCAATCAGCCGCATTTTGATGAACTCCAATACTTTGTAAACTGCCTCCACACCAACCAAGAACCCTCACCCACAGGACTAGATGGACTCAAAGATTTAGAAGCCATATCCAAAGCATACACAAACAAAATAAACATCTGAAAGAATGGAAAACAAATCACATTTTTCGGATAAACGTGTTTTGTAAAGTTGTTTTCTGGGTAAGAAAATATTACTGCTAAGTAAATTGGAATATTTTTGAGGTGATGGTGTGGCTAAGGCGTTAGAGATGGGTAAAACCTCGGCTACGGGTAGTTTCCATTTGTTGTTGGGTGTTGCGGGTTCTACTATTATTATGGCTATTGGTACCATTGCTTTGGGAATGCTGCTTCCTGCGGAGGGGGTTGGACTCTATGGTATGGCGCTGATTCCTGCAACAATGATCAACTTTTTTAGGGATTGGGGAGTCAACTCGGCGATAACAAAACAAATCGCGTCTTTGAGAGGGGCTGACAGAGATGCCGAGATTCATGATGTTATTGTTTCGGGGATTGTGTTTGAGGTTTTAAGCGGCATTGCCTTGTCTTTGATTTGTTTTGCGATTGCATGGCCGCTAGCATACATAATAAGTCCCCAAAATGCCCCCGAGTTATCGCTCTATATTGGTATTATGTCTATTTCGGTGTTTGCCGGCGCTATCGCTGCGGCGGCTGGGGGTGTTTTTGTGGGTTATGAGCGTATGAAGCTCAATAGTTTCACCCAAATCAGTCAAGCCATCATAAAAACGGTGTTGGGTCCTTTGCTTATTGTGATAGGGGCGGGGGTTTTGGGTGCGGTTGTTGCTACGATGGTATCGGTTTTGGCAGGCGGTATTATTGCTATTGTTTTGGTTTACTATGCGCTGTTTAGGCCGTTGCGTAAATGTAAAACGGGTAAGTGTGACATAAAGCAAACGCTTAGACCTATGCTAAGGTATGGTTTACCCCTAACGGCTTCAACTATAGCGGCGGGTGTTTTGCCGCAGGTGTTTTCGTTTGTTATGGCCATTTATGCGGGTACTTGGATGATGGGGAACTATTTTACGGCCGCCAACTTTGCAGTGCTACTAACATTTGTTTCTATCCCAACTGCAACTGCATTGTTTCCAGTTTTTGCAAAACTCGATCCCAAAAAAGAACCCGAGACGCTAAAAACGGTGTTTGCTTTCTCGGTAAAATACACTGCATTACTCCTTGTTCCAGCTACCATGGCTCTAATTACGTTAGCAGTACCCTTAGTTCATACTTTGTTTCCTATGGATGGGATTTTTCAGTCGCTTTTTGTTGCCGGTGCAGAACCCAAATTTCCCTTTGCACCCCTTTTCTTAGCACTCTCTGCAGTGGTTAATCTGTTTGTGCTCTTTGGTAATGTCAGCTTGGGAACA
>JAIRQQ010000133.1 GCA_031256395.1 Nitrososphaerota archaeon | reverse complement strand
TGCCTGTTTGTTTGTTAGGTTTGACTTCTGCTCAGGTTGGGTCGGGTGAGGGGGAGGTTATGGTTAGTCTTGTGCCTCTTTTGGATAAGTATGGTCAGCCTGCAGTTAATGCGGATGGTACATTTTATCCTAATGATAAGTTTGAGCTATCTTATAGTGCCGTGTTTGTGGCGGGTGTTGTTTTTGAACATGTAGCGGTTAGCTATGATTCTTTGGTGTTTAACTTGTTTGATTGTAGTAGTGATTTTGGTGCTGAGGTGGGCTGGGGTTTTTTTGAAGTTTTGCCTTCTGCTTCTGTAGGAGTATATGATTTCTGTTTTAGTGCTTGGGGTAGTCGTTTTTCTGCATCTGACAATACTACAAAGCCTGTAGTGGTAGAGACAGTGTTCAGTGTTCAGGTTGTAGAGTATGACCCACACTTCACCGTAGCCCTTACCTACACAATTCCAACGGGCAGTGGCTCAAGCTATGAGAAACCTTTTGCCCTAATCATACGCTACGACGGCAATGGAATAGCTTTTAATCTTAATCAACGTGCTATAATCGATGATTATACATGGGAGGGTTATGCCCAGAAACTCCCCGACATAAACAGCGATATGCAGCAAGCCCTATCGCCAAATCTTACAGTTTCTAGTTTTCTTAACCAAACCTCCAACAACCAATTTCTAACCCAAGGCCTAACCACAAAAAATGGTCAACCTGTCTTAACTGTGGATGGAAAAAGCTACACAAATACTGAATTGCCCTTGACGTTTCTTTGGGAAGCAAACACCAATCACACCTTCATTTGGACAAAAACCCTCCCAGCAACAGACGGATCGAGTTACGCTGAGTGGTTTGAGTGGCAAGCAAGCCTAACCTTTCCGCCAGCGATAAATCCAAACTTGGATAATCAGGACTTAAGTCAAGAGGATTTACAAAATCAGCTCTTAGACCAAATCAACTCCCCCAATGGAACCCTAACCACTACCCCCTTTGGCAACACCATCACCGCCATGTACAGCCATAACAAAGACATAGAGCAAATCGCCAAAAACACCGGCGTAAGTAAAAACCAAACCCTACAAAACCTCAACCCCACACCCCAATACTTCACTTCGCAGGAGCGTTATGCAAAGCCCCAATACCAACTCGATTCAAAAGTGGCTAAAGAAATCATTAACCAAAATTTCACAGACACCCTCTACTATAACCTAACCATTGGCTGCAACCTCTTTGGTACTCCGCGATATTTTGATGCTAACGTTACCTGTGAACATGAATACTTTGACAAACCAATTAACGCAACAGCCTACAAATGGAACCCAACCCAACAAAACTGGACTACCGACAACACTGTTAGCATAGAAGCTACCTTTGAATCTGCCCTAAATACAACTATCACAGATATTTTACGTTCAAACCTTGAAGAACAAACCACCGATCCAATAGCCCTCAAAATGGCCCAGGAAGACCTTTATGATTCAGGTCCCCAAACCTTCAAAGGCACAGGCACCATAGAAACAAATTTGAAACGCACAAGTCCCCTGTATTACAATCTCAAAATAACTGCCACCGGGCAACAACAAAAAGTTACCCTGCAAAAAACAGTGCAACTTAACTTTCAAACCAACAACACCTACATTTTGCCTCTAAACTTTGATTCCAATTCACCCCTACAAGTAACTGTTCTATCGGATAGTTCTCAAAACACCATGCTAAATATAGATGCCCCAGTAGAGCTTGGAGGACTATTCAACATAACAGTTTATCTAATAACTAATCTACCCACAGAAAACTGGAATACCCTTCAAAAAAGCCAACTTGATCTTAAGCTGATTAAAACCCTGCAACTAACCCTGCCCCAAGAACAAGTTCAAATGTCCCCTGAACATGAACAATTCTACCAATACTACCAAGGATACAGCGCAGTATTTGAAGACATTTTAGGCTTTTGCGGCCAAACACAAATAGCAGTACAAAAAGACCAAACCACAATTCCACTAACTGGGCAAGGAGAAGCCTTACTCTACGTGGAAGCAACAAATATTTGGGGCACAACCTTTCACAGCATTGTTTCCATTCAGCCTTACTCTAAACCTCACTGGAACATACAACTAAACAACGTTACAATATACCTCATAGCCATTATCCTCATCACAATAGTTGCCAGCTTTATAACATATTTCATAAAAGCAAAACAATAGACCAACAAACATTTTTGGTTGGATAAAATGTGTAGGTGCCGTGTGCCGTTAACTGTGTCGCGGACGTTGCCGCCTCTGGCGACCCCGTACCCCGCTGGGAACACGGACTTTGGTACCCACACATTAGAGGCTTTCTTTTGGAGGCTTATAAACTCTTTCTGGAGACTTTCTCCAGACAAGTACGGTAAATGGAGTGGTAAGTTTTTCGTGCTTTTAAAATGGGGCTTGCTTTGGTTTATGGTGCAGTAGTAATTGTTGCTGTTGAATAAGTTTCGGTCTTGGGGCGAGTTTACCCGCAGAAAAATCAATGAAGTAGGTTGTAGGCTAAAATCTAATCGAGCCTTGCTTGGTGTGGATGCGGGTATTCTGATTGCGTTTTTCACAATTACCATGTTAGTCATCTATCTTGCAACGCCCGTAATCATGTCCACTTTATTTAACATCATAATTGGTGGTCCAGAGGGAATTTATTCGTATCTTTTAGAGTTGCCTTTGATATCTACGCCAAACAGTAGTGGGGGGACTTTGGGACAACAACTCGGCGTGCCTATAACATACGTGTTTTCTATAATGCGAACAATTGCACTTGCCATGTTTGCCATCGTCCTAATCATAGCCGCCATCTGTTACGTCCTTGAGAATTTTAGAATAATGAACGAAGGCACAGCATCCAACATCATAATGAATAGTGTCTTTACGTTAATCTTAATTTTTGCCTGCCAACCCGTGTACAATGCTGTTGCAGGAGCTATCAATTTGTTTGTGGGTTGGCCTTCCGTTGGAGGATCGGGTCTTTTGATCTCCTCTGGCAGTGTTATAGATATAATAGTGGGGTATGGAACTGGCGGCATAGGAACTATCCCTCTGCCCAATTTAGACCCCTTCACAGGTTTTTTCTTTAGCGGCATACTCATAATGCTAGTTGCATCCCTGCTTATGCTGACATTGGTGATGGGTGTGACAAGACTTTTCTTTGTGGGCGTACTAGCTACCGTTTTACCAATACTTCTTGTCCTACGCCTAATCCCACTAACAAAGCACTTTGCTGATACGCTGATACAAGACCTCATAGGCTTCATGTTCGCAAGCATCATGGCCTCCATTGTGCTTTTGTTTGGCTACCAAATACTCATAACAACAACTCTTAACCCCCTCACCCAAATCTTGATAGCCATTATCACTCTCTTCGCTGCGGCGTATATGAGCACTATTTTTGTGGGTAAGTTTGGTGCTTTGGGGATGGCGGCGGCAAATCTAGTGGGGGGAGCAGTTACCACTGCAACGGGTGCGGCTATGGGTATGGCTGGTGGGGCACTTCTTGGCGGTGGTGCAGGTATGGCAAGCAGGCTTGGTAGTGTAGCGGGGAAAGGTCTCACTAAAACAGAGATGCTTGGACAGGCTGGTGAAGGGTTTGTATCTGGTGCTGCACCTGGGGCGGTAACTGGCTTTCTTGGAGGCG
Organism: Nitrososphaerota archaeon; assembly: GCA_031256395.1. GTDB lineage: Archaea > Thermoproteota > Bathyarchaeia > Bathyarchaeales > Bathycorpusculaceae > Bathycorpusculum. The sequence continues at coordinate 7,107 of JAIRQQ010000133.1, read as the reverse complement.
GCGGAGGCGGCATGATTGGTGGGAGCAGATTTGGCCGAGGCTCCATGGGCGGTGGTATGCGTGGCATGGGTCTAACAGTTACACGCTCTATGAACATGCAAAAGGGAGCGGCCCAAGAATTCCTTAATAACCGAGCAGGATCAACCCTCACAGCAGCCCTATACAAAAATTCGTCGGGCGATGTTCTTCCAACCGCAACACCACACGCAAGCGCATTTTTCATGAGTGAACTGGACAAGAAATCAGGCGAGGATGTGTATAATGGGTATGTTGCAAACAATTATCCAGAACTATCGGAAAACATACAAAACCCCCGAGCGGCTGGACAGGAAATTAAGCAACATCTACAATCTTTACCACCTGAAGTAGCCTACAGTAACTGGCAACGAGCCCAAAACCAAGGCAACCTACCAAAAGAGGGGCGTATGACCTTTTATCAAAATGCTCGTGATGATGTGGGAACAAACAGAGAAACAGTATCTGCCATACAAAACGGCATACACATACCCAACCTCGAAGCCCTCGACAACTCACCTAGATTTGCCATAGACACATTCAACACAGGAACAGTAACCCAAAAAGGCTCAATCGCAAACGCCAAAATCTTCAATGGACTAAAACAATTAGGAATATCTGAAAGACAACAAGAAACCGATCTAACGGCAGAAAGATCTTTTCACAATAGCTCCCCTGAAATTCTGGGAGCACAACTTGCACTATCTTCAGGAGTAAAAATGACACCAAAAGAACAAAAAACATACGGTCAGGCTATGGTGAAAATTCGCAACGTAATAGCTAAACGAAATCCAACCTTAGCATCAAACATGGCATACTACACAATGGGTGATGGCCAAAACCAATTCGTCCCTCTAATGAGCAACGAAAAATTTACCGCACAAGCAGTAAAAGATATGGAAACCCAAAACACCAGCGCATGGCTCGCCAACACACTAAACATAAAACAAACACAAGTACCCACCATAGAAAAACTAGTCAAAAGCCCCCTAAACACAACAACAAATAGCAATACCAAAATTTCAACTGAGCCACTGTCTTCAAGCCAAAATATTATACCTAAAGTACAAAAGAGCAGACCGCTAGATTTAATCGAGATGCAAAAAAGAGCATATGAATAAAAGGTTTGACAGGAAAGATTAGGTTATGTAAGCATTTTGCTTTGATTGTTCCTGTTCAATAGAGGTTAACTCGGGCAATATCTTTTTCACTTTTTCAACAAAAAGACTTGCGTAGTAACATGCTTTTGTAGAATCAACCCCATCTAAATCAGTAGCCAGATCATAGAATCTAAATAATTCAGGTTCGTTGAGTAGGGTTGTGACTTTTTTGACAGTGTGAATATCAAAGGGCAACTTTTTTGTTGATGGCCATATCTCGTGGATCCCAAGTTTAGCACCTAGGGCACAGTATGCAGCTTCAACTGCCACAAAAGGTGATGACTGTTTTAGGTAGGTGTCAGCTTGTTTGAGTTCCCATTGAATGTAGGTGTCTTTGATATCGATAGTCTGTTTCTTTCCTGAAATTATGTCTTCTTGAAATTTTTCTAATAGAGGGTCACAGCTGAAGAGTTGGGTGTAAAAGTTTATCGTATAGTTGTCAACGTTGCAGAGTTTTATGGTTTCGCTTGTTATCCAGCAGGCTACTCTGTCTGCTTTCCATCTGTTGTAGCAGTATATGCTTGATAATTTTGATAGATAGCCTCGTATTGTGATGGTTAAGTTTTCTTTTGTTGTTGCTGTGTGGAGGTGTTTTTCGGCGTATTCGTAAATGATTTGGGGCACTTGGTGAAATATTTCTGTGTCTTGTGCGTCTAGTTTTTCGAAAAGTGTTTGCCATGGTTTGGGGTCATAATCCATTTTTTCAACAATTAGTTTAGATGCATCGCGTAGTTTATTCTGAATTGTTTTGTCATCTCTCATTCGTGCCAGCACATAGTCATGTATGATCCATGAGGACCAGTCGTTGTGGTTGTGTTCGCGTAGGTATTTTTGGAATATTTCTTCGGTGGTTTGGTTGTTAAAGAAGTATTTTCCGGGCATGTATTGGTAGATTGCGTATCGTTTGGCTTGGAGGATTTTCCAGTCGTTTTCTTCGTATGTTTGGGTGTGGTTGCATTGGGTGCAGGTGGTGGTTTTTGTTTGGTCGTCAAATGTGAGTTTGTTATTTTTGTTTTTGCATTTGGTACACCAGTCATTGTTGTCTGTCCACAAGTTGTAAGCCCATTCTTCAGATGTTTGGTCTTTTTGCTCAAAGTTAGTATTCATTTGCGTAACCTCCAATAGTGGTAGAGTGCTTTTTGGCTTTTAAACAGAGTCTACACCTTCATGTTTACTTAATTGTATACCTACCACACATCCTGCTATATTCGTTAAAGGTTCGAGCTCGTCTTGAAATGATCTCATTTTTTCTCTAAAGTCCATATATCCTAAAATTAAAAAGAGCAAACTGTTATGCACCTTTAAAGTCCCAGTGTATCTGTATGTGAACTGGCTATCTTGTGAGTTTTTGTATTAGGGTGTATTCTTTTTCTTGGGTAAAGCTGAGGTATCTTGTGAGTGGTATGGTGCACCAGTTGGGTGTTAGGAGGATTTGGTTAATTTGCCAGTACTTGTTTTGTGTTTGTTCGAGGAGTGTTTTTTGCGTTTGGTTTTTTGGGAGTAGTTGTATGTGGGCTTTTTTGGGTTGTTTAGTTGGGAAAACAAGTTTTTCGTCTTCAATTTTTACTATTCTTGGACTGATAACGGCAAAACTGTACTTTATTTCTTCTATGGGTTGTCCTTTTGAGAGTTTTAGCATGTTATATGCTGCTAGACTGCTTGTTTGTGCATGTTGACTGTTATAGTTGCTCCAAGCGTTTTTCCAAGCACTATAGTAGTGATTTCTAAATCCACTAAACGTTGCAGGTGGCTCTTTTGTTTGTTCTGTCCACCATTTTACCATGTTTGGATACTGATTTAGTAAACCGTAAGCTTCACTATCTAGTTTACACGTAAAGATTTCAGAGAGGGTTAATTTATACAGTTTTACCACTAAAATAAGAGGTTGTGTCTTGATTTAAATTAATGAAATGTGGTCATTTAAAATTTGGAAACCCTTTTTGTGATGTTTCCGTCTGAGACGATCTCTATCGCATCTAATGGCATGATAAATGGCATGATAAATGGCAAGATAAAGTGGTCTTTTGGGGTTATGAGTATAAGAGAATAATTACTTGGGTATGAGTGCGAATTGAATGATGATGTTGAATGTGTGATGGTGTAGTTTTTAAATATGTGGGTTGGTGTTGTGTGGTTGGGTTTGCGACTAAGTTGTGAGGGTTTGTGTAGTGTCTGCTTTAGGATAGAAATATTTTAATTTTAGTGAGATGTAGTTTAATTGTAAACCTTTATTAACTAAAATTGAAAGTGACGGTGAAGACATGAAATATTATTCCGAATTAGCAAAAATGCAATGTTTCACAAAAACCGACCTACAAAAAATTGTCGGCAACAAAAACACTACTGGCTCAATACTAAAACAATACCAAAAAAAGAACTACATAAAACAAATAAAACGCAACCTCTACGCCACAATCAGCCTTGAAACAGATGAATTAATCGCAACTCGATATAAAATAGCAACCACCATAACAGAGAACTCCTATCTGTCTCATCATACTGCCTTTGAGTATTATGGTTGCGCAAATCAAGTCTTCAACGCCGTCTATGTTTCAGGCAAAACTCGCTTCACACCCTTCAAATTTGACGATATAACCTACAATTATCTCTACCCCCGCCTAAGTGTTGGTGTTGTAAAAAATTCTGATGGGGTTCGCGTGACCGATATGGAACAAACCATACTTGACAGCATTAACGATTTTGAGAAAATAGCTGGCCTAGAAGAAGTGTTACAATGCTTAGAATTAATTCCCTATGTTGATGAAAATAAACTCTTAGTGTACCTACAGCTCTACAACAAGCAATTTCTCTACCAAAAAACTGGATACCTACTCTCACAACTCAAAAACGCCCTACGCTTATCTGATCGCTTTTTTGATAGATGCAAACACCATATAGGTCAGAGCATTCGCTATCTCCATAAAGACTTTATCTCCGCTGAGAGTTCGGAGGTTGTTTTTGATAAGCATTGGCAGCTCTTTGTACCCAAGAAATTGATGTTGGTTGGAGTGAACAATTAATGTTGTCCTATGATAAGTTGATGCTTGCACAGCAAGCCAAAGAGTTGGGTTTTCAGCGTGATACTTTTGAGAAGGCGTTGCGGTTAGTGGATGTTTTAAAGTTTTTTGAAGCCGACCCTTTGCTCTCGACTCGTTTGGCGTTAAAGGGTGGTACGGCGATAAATTTGATTATGTTCAAACTACCACGCCTCTCAGTGGATATTGACCTTGACTATGCCCTAAACAACTCTAAAGAGGAAATGTTAGCTGAACGAGAGCAAATCATTGACATACTTAAGAAGTACATGGCGATGAAGGGCTATGTTTTAAGCGATAAATCCAAATTTACCTATGCTCTTGATTCGTTCGTATTTGTTTATGTAAATTCGGCTGGAGTGAGGGATAACCTCAAAGTGGAGATAAATTATTCTTTGCGTTGTCATGTTTTGCCCCTTGTTAGTTGTAATGTAGAGGGTTTGGGTGATTTAGGTGGTGGGGTTAGGGTTTTGTGTGTTGCGCCGGTTGAGATTTTTGCAAGCAAAATTGTGGCGTTGTTGTCTCGTACGGCGGCTCGTGATCTGTATGATGTTAACAACGTTTTGGCGCGGGGTGTTTTCGGTGAGGCACAGCAGGAATTGGTTAGAAAGTGTGTAGTGTTTTATCTGGCGATTAGTGGGGATGTACGGTTTGTGTCGTTTGTTGTTGAGGAGGTTGTTGAGCGGGTTTTTGGTTTGGGTTGGTATCAGATTTCAAGGGAGTTACAGCCGGTTTTGTGTAAGAGTGAAGTGTTTGATTTGGAGGCGGCACAGGAGCGTGTTGGACAGTATTTGAAGGGACTTTTGGTGCTAAATGCTGATGAACATAAATTCTTAGATTCTTTCAAAAATAACGTGTATTGCCCTGAGGCAGTGTTTAACGGCGAAATATTGGAACGAATAAGTCTACATCCTATGGCACGATGGCGCACCCGAGAAGAATAACCAATCTCCATAGTGTGAGACAAAAAAATAAAGTTAAAAATGCCGCTTTTAAAAGTTCTATTAACTCTATTTTTAGGTCTCTATATGTATAATAATATACGCCAAAACCTCTCTAAATCTAAAATGCTAACAAGTATTTCAGACTTTTTTATTAATTACTTCCACAAATTCAAAACGACCCTCAAGTTGAATTCAATAGCCGGTTCGGGTTCGAACACAAAAAAGACAAAGGAGGCAAACTAAATTGATTCCAACAGTAACAATATTGTCTTCTAACGGTCTAATTTCAAATGTGTTGCCCACGCTTATTGCATTGCTTACTACTGCATTGTTTGTCTATCGATCGTTGCCTCTTGTTAGATCTGAGGGGCCAGAAGAACAGGCAAGAGCACAGAAAGTTCTCGTAGGATGTGTTATTGCAGGGGTGCTTATGGCAGTCGCAAAGCCCGTGGCGTTTTGGGTCACAGGATGGAATGTGACAACGATGCAAGCGGGTCTGCCTGTTGAGTTGATTAGTGCTGTTGATAATCTTTTGCAGCTCCTGATGTACGTAGGTGTCGTGGTCGTCATTGCTGGGCTGATTTATGGTGGAATTCAATTAAGCCGTACAAATCCCAAAACAACAACAAACCCTGCCACCTAAACTAACCAAAGATGCCACTCAAAGAACTACTAACTCTCATAGTAGCCATCCCCGCCTTTCTTTTTTTATCCGCTATTTGTCCCCAAACCCACGCATTGTTTGTTGTAGGTTGGCTGTTTTGTTTAGGCTTTGATCTACATTCAACCTACAAGTTTTACCTCGAAAAACCCAGTCAATTTCAAAATAATGAACGCAACAAACTCTTCGTATGGCTAACAAAAAAAGCGGGCTTCAAAAAAACCACAATACTCTTCCCCATACTAATCGAAATCCCACTGCTACTATTTTTTGCCCTTCTACCCCTACAAACCCTCCACACCTACCTATTCCCCAACACCCCAAACCAACTAATCGCATGTATCATAGCAAGCTTTGGCATATGTGCAATCGGCCACCTACAAGCAGCACTCAAAAACACAAAACTAAACCACAAACAACCAGTAGGTAGCCAAGGTTGCCCCAAAACGAGACAGTCACTGTCTCGTTATGACCAAACCCTGGCTACCACCATCATCACCAAACACCCCAAAACAAACCAAACCAACAACAACACTTCAACAACCAACAGACAAGAACACAAACTAAACAACACACTAAACCAAGACTACTTTATCCAACGATATTTTTGATGCCTATCTTTTTTACCCACACGCATTATTGGCTCAACCCGATAACCCTTCAGCATTATACCAATCTTGGTATTACTCCAATACTTATCAAACTCTGCTCTACCGCCAAAACTACCCTCAGACAACTGCCACAACTCACTTTGAATCAAATCAATCGCAAACTCAACACACCCCGCACCCCAAATCTTATCCATCACCTTCTTCAAATCCACCTTAGCCCTCAACGACCGCTCTTTTTGCAGTTGCTCTTGATATAACTTATCTGCCACTAACCGACCAAAGTCAGTTAAACTATAATAGTTATAGCCATGACCTTTTGGATTTAGCACCAACAAATTTTCTTTTGATGACATTGATCTTATTAGTTCAGGCTTTAGAATACGTACGTTAACTAGCCTTGAGAGGGCACATTTATACTGTTTTTCTTTAGAGAGCTCTTCTGGTTGATCTTTTTTTGGATAGGCGCTAAAGTCTATGTCATAGGTTTGACATATATCGTTCCAGATGAGGATAGGTTTGCCGTGTGGTTCATCACCTTTCCTCATCAAGTGGATGACATTTTTTTCTAGTTTGCCCAGCTTAAAACCATGTAATTTCACCGGTATTGGCATCTATGGATCCTTTCCTAACTGGATCGCAACGGCTGCAAAGAACTAACTCCAACTCTTCTTCGTCATTGTC
>JAIRQQ010000109.1 GCA_031256395.1 Nitrososphaerota archaeon | reverse complement strand
GGATCCTAGTGGTGCTTCGTCGGCAGATCTTGCGACGGGTACGGCGACTATAAATCTTCAAGCAGGCAACCATGTAACTATTATCTATCAAAACACCGAGCAAACCAAACCAGACTGCTACTGTTGTTGTAAACCCTGTGACTGTAAAGATCACAAACACCCCGACTGTTCTCCAACTCCACCACCCTGCTCACCAACTCCACCACCCTGCTCACCAACTCCACCACCCTGTTCTCCAACTCCACCACCCTGTTCTCCAACTCCACCACCCTGTACCCAAAAACCTGATTGTCACCCAACAAGACCACCATGCACCTCTAAGCCGGATTGTTCTCCAACTCCACCACCCTGTACCCAAAAACCTGATTGCAGACCACCCCAAGATTGCTGCACCAAACACCCCAACACTAAAACCCTAAATGATCCCTCTGTGGATTCTCAAACAGAAACCAATGATGATGCGCCAGTATCCACACCTTCGCCCTCTGATGAAAACAAATCCACAAACAACAACTCCTCAAGCTCAACCTCTAGCACTTCTACTTCTTCTAGTAAAGCTGCGTCTAATGTCGCTTCTTCTGATTCTGTTGCTGTAGACGCTCCATTGTCTAGTCCTGCTGCTGTGCTTCCTGATGCTAAAGATCCTCAACCATCCGCAACACAGTCTACGTCTGAGGGTTCAGTTATGTTTGGTTTGGGCTGGTTAGGTGCAACTTTGGTGGTGTTGTTTGGCGCTATTGTAACTGTGCTGGCAATAACTGCGATACACCTAACACATAAAAAAACCGCAAAACTTTAGCATAGACCATAAAACACAATGCTGAAAACTGGCAAGTAGGCTTAGTGGAGTGCTTGATAACAACAACCGACATAGAACAACAGAACCAAACCAACAGAAAATCAACCTGCAGATGACAAAAATTAGGCCACAACAAGCGCGCTAACTAATCTGGGCACCCAAAGAAGCCTGCCAAGTCAGTCCCCTTTTTTAGTCTATATTTTTCTGAATTGATGAGCTATCTTGCGAGTTACATAGGCAACAAGCCTGCGTGTTCCAAACTAGCTGTTAGTAATTTTTGTAAGTGTCGTAGCTATTTACAAAATTTGCAAATAGGAAATATTTTGTATAAACTTTTGCAGGGGTTAGAGCAGGCGGAAGTTTTCTTTAACTGTTGTTAGTACGATGTGGGTGTTGGTACGTTCGATGTAGGGTAGGGTGAGGAGTTTTTTGGTAAAGTTGCTTAGGTCTTCACGGTTTTTGAATTTGGCAACGATGATGGCATCGGTTGATCCTGTGACATCATAGACTCCGCAGACGTTTGAGATTTTTGCTATTTCATTTTCTGTCTCTACTAGTTTGCCTTTTGATACGGTTATTTCTGTGACTACTGTTAGCTGGAAGCCCAGTTTTTCATGATCAAGTATGACTGAGTAGCCTTTGATGAGTCCCTCGTCTTCCATCTTTTTGATTCTAGACAAGACGGTACCGACAGATACGCCAACGTTTTTGGCGATTTGTCGGCTACTAAATCGGGCATCCTCTATTAGTCCTTTGAGGATTTTTACGTCCGTTTCGGTTAATTCCATAATACTCTCTTCCTGCACATTTTTTCAATTTAACCCTGTTTTATGGGACATCCTTTTGATAATCAAACGGTTGCGCTAATAAATGTTTAGCTCATAGCTGTGGCCGATATGCCAAACTCCTCTAAGCGGCTTGGGTTTGACAGAAAAAAGATAGCAATATTAAATTAGAGCCTAAACTCCACATAATTCGGAGTCACCATAAATGCCTGCTAAATACGATACTATTCTTGTCTTAGACTTCGGCGGACAATACTGCCACCTCATAGGCAGAAGAATAAGAGAACATGGCGTCTACAGCGAAATAGTACCCCATGACATCTCGCCTCAAGAAGTTAGGGCTCTGGGCGAAAAATTCAACCTCAAAGGCTTAATTCTCTCCGGCGGACCCTCAAGCGTTTATGACCCAAATGCCCCCAAACTACACCCCAACATCTTGGAAACCAATCTTCCCATTTTGGGTTTATGCTATGGCCATCAACTATTAGCCCAATTGGTCAACGGAAAAGTTGAACCAGCCGCCTGTAAAGAATATGGCCCCGCACAAGTCACCATCGACAAACCCGTTGGAATTCTAGCGGGACTAAGTATGCAGGAGCAGGTTTGGATGAGTCACAGTGACACCGTCATAGCCCCTCCCCCTGACTTTGAAACCTTAGCCCACACCAACAACTGCCCCGTCGCGGCGTTTCGCCACAAAACCAACCCCATCTATGGTTTGCAGTGGCACCCCGAAGTCATCCACACCAAAAACGGTGTACAGATGCTTCAGAACTTTATCTTCCAAATCTGCCAAGCCCAACCAAACTGGCAAATGGAAGACCTCATTACTAAAATGATCACCGAACTCCAAACTCAAATCGGCAACAGCAGTGCCATCATTGGCCTTAGCGGAGGCATAGACTCAAGCGTTGCTACCGCCTTAGCTGCAAAAGCTATAGGTGAAAAGCTAACCGCAGTCTATGTTGACCACGGTTTTATGCGCGAAGGTGAAACCGAAGCCATCCGTACCGCCTTTGAAAAATTCAACATTCACCTCATAGTTGCCGACGCACAAAAACGCTTCATGGACAAACTCCGAGGCGTAACCGAACCTGAGACCAAGCGCAAAATCATGGGCGAAGAATTCATCCGAGTATTTGAAGAAATCGCTTCCCAATCCGGCGCTGAGTACCTCATACAGGGAACCATCTATCCTGATCGCATCGAATCAGGCGTTGGTAAAAACAGCGATGTAATAAAAAGCCATCACAACGTCGCAGGTTTACCTGAAAAAATTAAATTCAAAAAAATTCTCGAACCCCTGGGTGATCTCTACAAAGATGAAGTCCGCAAAATCGCCAAGATGCTAGGCCTACCCAAAGAACTCGTTAACCGCCAACCCTTCCCCGGCCCCGGCCTAGCAGTACGCATAATCGGTCCTCTCACCGAAGAAAAAGTAGCTATTGCCAAACGATCTGACAAAATTGTTCGCGAAGAAATTGAACGATGTAGCTTTGCTGAGAACCTCTGGCAATACTTCTCAGTAGTCACCGATACCAAAGCCACCGGCGTCAAAGGAGACGCACGAGCATACGGCTACGTAGTTGCAGTACGCGCCATGGAGAGCAAAGAAGCCATGACCGCCAGCTTTGCAAAACTACCCTACGACGTCCTCGAACAAATTTCCACAAGAATAACCAACGAAATCCCACAGGTAACCCGCGTAGTCTATGACGTGACCCACAAACCCCCCGCAACCATCGAGTGGGAATAACCCACCCAATTTTATAACCAAAACACTACTCCATAGCTGTTTTCCATACTTATTTATATAAACATAAATGCTGTACTACTATCCGGTGAAACTGTGAAAGCGTTGATTTTAGCCGGCGGCTTTGCCACAAGGCTTCGACCGCTGAGTTGTAGCAGACCCAAAACACTTTTTCCCCTAGTCAACAAGCCGCTTCTACAGTGGACCTTTGAGCGCTTAGCTAACAGCGGCGTAGATGAAGCCATCTTGGCAGTCAACGCACTAACCCAGTTCTACATACGCCAGCAAAAACCCTCTAAATGCGGCTTAAAAGTCCGCTTTTCCATCGACCCCCCAAAAAAACCGCTGGGAACCGCTGGGCCTATCAAAAAAGCTGAGCCCCTCATAGGACATGACGAACCCTTTTTGGTCTTAAATGGTGATATATTTGCCGATATAGACTACCAAAATTTGCTCAACACACACAAAAAAACCAATGCCCTTGCCACTATGGCCCTGTGTCGTGTGGAAGACCCTAGTTGCTTTGGGGTTGTGGAACTATGTGAGGATGATTGCATTAAGCGTTTCATCGAGAAGCCGCCAAAGGGTCAGGAACCAAGCAATTTCATAAATGCAGGAGCCTACGTTTTGAGCCCAGAGGTTTTCGATCTTATTCCTGAGAATCGAGCCGTTTCAATTGAGCGCGAAATTTTCCCCCAAATTGCTGAAACAGGTCGTCTTGTAGGTTGCCACGTAGATGGTTTATGGATAGATATCGGTAAACCCGTCGAGTATCTAGAGGCAAACAAGTTAATCCTAGATTCAGTTGCTCACACAATAACAAACCCCCAACAAACGTCTGCTCAGATAAGATCTCCTGTAGCAATAGATCCGGGTGTGGTTTTGGGTGAGAACTCTATCATTGGACCCTATGCTATCATAGGACAAAACGTCAAAATCGGCAAAAACGTCACCATAAGTCACTCGGTTGTCTTCTCGGATGCAGAAATCGCTGATGATGTCACGTTATCTGGCGTCATTGTGGGTGAAAGTGCACGTATCGGTAGACACGCCGATATAGGTTCTGGATGTATAATTGCTGATCAAGCAAAAATTAATGAAAACGTTTCTATGCGTGCTGGTTCCACAGTTTGTCCTGCTAAAGAGATATCGCAAAACATTCTATAGTCCGCGAAATCTTTGCCCAGTGCTTTTAAGCTGTGCAAAACAATCAAAGATAAAACTACCAAGCAAACCTCAAAGTGTCGTTTCTTGGTGCATCCACAACGGTAAAACAGTATCTTTGGTAAACCCAAGTAGCACCTTGTTTGTTGCTGAAAATAATACGCGGCAGGCATATTATCTTCTTTAGAGATAAGGGAAACAAATTGGCTGTGAAAAAATTGCGAATTGTTTGATAATTTTTTGACTGGTATCGTGAAGAATATTTCTTATTTTTGCATAAGCTTTGAATAAATCTTACTTTTATTGGCTAACTTGCTTATTTTGTTGTTGGTGGGAATAGTTTTATTAAACGTTATCTTTGGTATTATAGTAAGGACATATCACAAGGAGCGAAGTTGTTCTGTCTGTCTTTAGAATGTATGACGTTAGAGGAACTGTTGGAAAAGAACTAACACCTGAAATGTTTGTTGAATTCGGTTTATCCATAGGTACTTTTCTAAAAGGCAAGGGGTCAGTTGCTGTTGGAATGGATAGTCGAACAAGTGGCGACATTTTTGCTAAAGCATTAATTGCTGGTTTAATGTCTACAGGTTGTAATGTATTATCCCTGGGAATAGTTTCTACACCAACAATCTACTATGTTACGTCTCATTTTGAGGATGTAACCGCGGGAGTTATGATAACTGCTTCCCATAATCCTCCTCAATATAACGGTTTTAAGATTTGCCTTAAACACGATCAAAACTCTATTATAATGGTTGAGCCTGAAAAAATCAAAGCCATATTCGAAAAGAAAGATTACATAAGGGCAGACTATCGCGCATTTGGCAAAGAAAAACAAACCGATGCAATAGACTCTTATGCAAAATACCTAAAAGACCATTTCTCCTTTAAACGCCCCCTAAAGATCGTAGTAGATGTCGGTAACGGTGCATGCGGCTTTGCCATTGATATCCTTAAAAGTTTCAACCACACTGTCACAGCCCTCAATCAAGAACCCAATGGATTGTTTCCCAACCATGAACCTAACCCCATCGTAGAAAAAAACCTCCTAGATTTAGCTAACCAAGTAAAACAGCAGCAAGCAGATATAGGCATAGCCTTTGACGGCGATGGTGACCGCGCTGGATTTGTCGATAACACGGGAAAAATGATTTCAACCGCTGAAACAACCATGCTATTTGCCGAATCAGTTCTTGAAAAAGAAAAAGGCACCCAAATAGTTGTAGATGTTACTGCTTCTCGTGCAATTGAAGACTATATCAAAAAGTTGGGCGGCAAAACAAAAATCGTTCGAGTTGGCTACCCCTTTATTCAAGCAGAAATGCGCAAAGGTGATGCACCCTTGGCAGCTGAATATAGCGGCCACTACTACTTTGCCAAAAACTGTGGATACGATGACGGCTTGTATGCCGCCCTAACCCTGCTCTCAATCATAGACACCACAAAACAACCCATCTCCCAAATAGTTGAGAAATTACCCAAATACGTTTCAAGCCCAGAGAAACGCTATGAGTGCTCAGACTCTACCAAATTTGAAGCAATAGAGCAGATAAAAGCAATCTTTAAAGAAAAAAACTATAACGTAAACGACACAGATGGCGCTAGGGTTGAATTTGAGCATGGTTGGATGCTTATCCGCGCCTCAAACACTGAACCCGCCGTGGCATTAAGATTTGAAGCTGACAGCGAAGAGAACCTCAAAAAAATCGAAGATCAACTACTGCCCGATGTTGATAAAGTAATGCAAAAAGCCTAACTTTTTCTTTTTTGTTGTCTGTTTCGAAACTTGGTGTTGCGCCGTTTTTTTGTTGTCTTTTATGGGTTGAAGGAGTTTCTGTTATCTCAGCAACTGGCTGGATCCCCTGATTTTAGTCCACCCCCAAATAGAAATACAATAAAATTTAAGCCTCTGATCTATACTTAACTACGTGATAGTGTATGTCCCAAGTCCTGCATCTGACCCCACAAGAAATAGACACTTCTGAAATTCGCTCAAAATACCTTGTTACCATTGTGGGTTGCAGACACACAGGTATTCTCTATGCCAACATGTTT
>JAIRQQ010000130.1 GCA_031256395.1 Nitrososphaerota archaeon | reverse complement strand
GGTTGGCCGACAAACCTTGATTGAGTTGATCCGTTAAGGTTACCTGCAAACCTTGTGTTATTGAGAGTAGTGCAACGATGGCTGCTATGCCTACAATTACTCCTAGGGTGGTTAGGGCGGCGCGTAGTTTGCGGAGTTTGATTGCGTTGAAGGAGTATCCAAATACGTCTGTTGCTTTCATCTAGTTCACCACGTCTGAGTTGATTTCGCCGTCAAACATTTTTACGGTTCGCTTAGCTTGGCGGGCTAGTTTTTCGTCATGAGTAACCATGATAATGCTGACATGGTGTTCTTTGTTTAGGTTCTGGATCAGTGCTAGGACTTCGCTGGCTGTTTTGGAGTCTACGTTGCCTGTGGGTTCATCAAGTAATAGGAATTTGGGGTTGTTGGCTAGTGCTCGGGCGATGGCAACACGTTGTTGTTGTCCGCCGCTGAGCTCGGCAGGTTTGTGGTTGATGCGTCCTTTGAGTCCCACAGTTTCTAGGAGCTCAATTGCGCGTTTTCTGCGTTCGGATTTTCCTATGTCAGCTATGGACATGGATAATTCGACATTGTCACGTGCAGTTAATCTTGGAATCAAATTGAAGAATTGGAATACAAATCCTATTCGGCGACGCAGGTCTGAGAGTTGATTATCGTTGAGTCTGCTTATGTCTACTCCGTCAATTAGCATTGTGCCCGCGGTGGGTTTGTCCAATGCACCGATAAGATTTAGCATCGTGGATTTGCCGCTCCCCGATGGCCCTAAAATCGAAACAAAATCCCCTGGTTCTACACGGAAGTTCACTCCACGGAGTGCTTCCACAGGAACTTTGCCCAGCATATACGTCTTTCTAACGTTTAATGCCTCTACTACGGGAACAATTTTTGATGACATTATACTATCTCCTGTTTTACTACTAAAGATGGAAACTGCCGTTAAATATAAAGCCTAGCGAACTCTTGAACCCCCCAAGGCTACAGCACTAACTTTATCGCCTTTATTTTACCTGTTTAGGTATCGCCATGAAAGCATCACACAGATAGCTGTTACAACAACTGCAAAAACACCCACAAATGCAAAATCCATAGGTAAAGGTCCAAATCCATCACTAAATATCATCAGACGTCTAACGGCATCAATAGTATAGCTAATTGGATTTACACTTGCAATCGCCTGCAGCCAGCTGGGCATCTTGTCGATAGGAAAATAGGCACTGCTGGCAAACATTAACGGCAAGGTTATGAGCTGAAAAATTGCCTGTGGCATCTCCATTCTTGTGGTTCGCAGTGTAAGCGCAGTAAACAAAGATGCAAGACCCACACTTAGGAGAAACACAATCGCAAATACCCCAAATATACTCCACCACGCAAAATTTGTACCTGTAACAAGCCCCAACGCAAAAGCAACAAGCGCAACAATGGCCGCCTGAAATATCGCCCGTATGCTTGACGCAAGCACCTTTGCCAAAATTATAGATGTTCGCGACACCGGAGTGCTTAAAACCTTATTCATAAAGCCCAGACGTTTATCCCACACAACCGACATACCCGTAAAAGCAGTGGTGAACACAGTGGTGAAAGCAACCATACCCATAGCCATGAAACTAAAATAATCCGTGGTGCCAAATGTCGACAACATAATGGCACTCTGACTCACACCTGGAATATCACTGGGTATTATGGCACCCAGATTTAGGGCTTTTCCCAAAAGCGCCAACCACAAAATCGGTTGAATAATACCCATAACAAAAACAAAGGGCTGTTGATACCACTTTTTGAGCTCCCGATTGGTAAGCGCCCACAACCCATGAAAGCGGCTCTTTGAAACCTGCCCCTCTATATCGTGGTTCATCTATTTGCCCGCCCCATAGTAATTCTCTGGGCGATAACCGAATCAGCAGATTCCTCGGTATCACGCATCGAACGCCCAGTATATTGCATATACACCTCATTTAGCGTCGGCTTAGTCAACGCCAACTTTGTTACAATCTGTCCATTTTTACGCAACGCCTCAATGATTAGCGGTGCTGTTATTTCGCCATTAGACGATTTGATGGTATAGTTACCCTTTTCGAGTTTAACTTCTTTGACATGCTCTATTTTGCTGATAAGATCCGTGATGTCTTGTTGTTCTTTTTGGATCGATAGGGTGATTATGTCACCTCCCAAACTATCCTTAAGCTCACCGGGCCTGCCGATGACAACAATTTTACCATGATCCATAATGGCAATACGATCACAAAGCGCGTCAGCTTCCTCAAGATAATGCGTTGTGAGAAAAAGTGTCATCCCAAATTCTTTTTTGAGCATCTTAACATAGTTCCAGGTAGCAACCCTAGTCTGTACATCTAGGCCCAATGTGGGTTCATCCAAAAAGAGAACCTTGGGCCGATTGATTAGACCGCAAGCCAACTCGAGTCGTCTGCGCATACCGCCGCTAAAGGTCTCCACACGCCTATCCTTAAAGTGTGTTAACTCAACCAACGCCAATAGCTCCATTGATCGATTCTTAGAAACCTGCCGTGGGATACCATAGAGATCCGCACAAAGCATAATGTTCTCCATCGCAGTGAGATCTTCATCGGCAGTGTATTCCTGAGGCACCACCCCAATGGCCGCTCGGACATCTCTGCCCTGTTTTGCTATATCCCCCCCTAAAATCTTGGCCCCGCCTGAGGTTGGATGTATGACCGTTATGAGCATCTTGATGGTCGTAGTTTTTCCCGCACCATTTGGACCCAGAAACCCAAAAATCTCACCCCGCTTAACACTAAAATTTATGTGATCAACCGCCGTTACGGTTTTATTGAAAACCTTAGTTAAACCCTCAACGACTATAACCTCATCATCAACACTATCCGTTTGGATTTGCTCCATAATTTCACCATAGCTTCTATAATTTCTAATTATCGTGAACCTAGTCCACTATATCTTTAGAATTTCCTCAAGAATTCAAAAACTGCTAAAAATCGGTTAAAAAAGGTCTTGTGCCGCTTTCTGGTATATCTCTAGATCTTTCTCAGAGAACAAAACAAATCTCACCATTTCTAAACTGTCCTCTTTGACCAAAAAGTCTCTCACAGCTCCAACGGCAACTTTGCTGGCTTCAGCTGTGGGATATCCATAAGCTCCCGTGCTGATAGAGGGAAACGCCACCGTTTTAAGTCCATTAGCAACAGCCAGCTTGAGACTATTCCAATAGGCTCTTCTCAACAGTTTCGACTCTTCATAAAGACCACCCCGCCAGATGGGACCAACTACATGAATTACATGTTTAGCTCTAAGACTTCCACCCGTAGTAATGACCGCGTTTCCTGTGGGCAAACCATCAGGCCACTCCTTTGCCCTTAGCTGTTTGCATTCTTCAAGAATCTTGGATCCGCCTTTGCTATGAATGGCACCGTCCACACCTCCGCCCCCTAGAAGCGTCGAGTTCGCTGCGTTAACAATAGCATCTACTTCTTGATCGGTAAGATCCCCTTTGATTAACTGTACTGTTGCAGTTCCAGCCTTGAATTCCATAATTAACCTGTACACAACAGCCTATTTAACTATACCAGCAACGACCATACCGCTGAACCCATAAAGTAAACTCCAAACCCGATAAACACCGCCGAGCAAAAAACGGTAATTCCCAATCGAACCCGCTCATTCCAGAAACGCTGAGACTTGAAAATCAAAAAAGCCACAGCGGCATACCATGCAAAGTCAACCAACCAATGTACCCCCGCAAAGATGGAAAACCCCAACAACCCAAACAGCTTGGCGTTTAGTATAAGCGCTGTTCCAACGGTAAGCCACCATAAAATAAACCCTGCATTTACCGCTGTAGTGTAGATGCCTGCAAACACGGAATCTCTCATAGGACCGGTTTGAATTTCTTTTTGTTTACCTCGGCCTTGAAAAGACTTTATCCCCATAAAAATCATCAAAGCACCGCCTATTAGACCAACCCCAATCTGCACCATGGCTGGAATTGTAAATTGGCTTAGAACAAAGAAAATCAGAATCATCAAAGGAAACTCGACGATACCATGTCCCAAGGCGATTAGAATTCCAGAGATCTTGCTGGTTGAGGCTTTTTTAATGGTGAGTGCAAAAAGAGGACCCGGCATCAGCACGCCTGAGAGCGAGATCAAAAGTACCGACAGCAAAAACACGGGAAACTCGGTAATATAGGCCATTATCTCACTTACTACTCAAAGATACCCTTGGCAGGTTCGCGCTTTTGTACTTTTAGCAGTTCCTTTTGCATTTCAACTATATCGGTGCTGTCCTTGGCGGTCACGTAGCTATCGAGTAGCTTTTGGTTTAACTCAAAGAAGGTGTGGCCCCAAGGAAAAATCTCTAGCATGGTTTTGGCTTCTTGCTGGAAACCGGTAATGTAGAGGGTTGCCGCAATGGCCTCAGCAGTTGTTAGTTTGGTTAGTTTTCCAAAATTGACGGGGTTGCCTGCAATTAGAATGGGCAGGCAACGGCTTGTGCCCCTAACGTGTTCACCCATGACTTTTTGGGCGTGTTCCCAACTACAATCCAAGCCTACAACTCCGAACTGCTCAACTCGTTCCCGATCGGCGGGAGAGAGAGCGATTTCGCTAAAGGGGTTTAGTACAATTGCTCGTTTAGGCAAGAATTTAATTTTGGTAACTATACGGGCAAAGCCTCGACGACTAAGACGAAGCGCAGTGTTCTTTTTGGGGTCATCTTGAGCAGCATGGTAAATATTTATCCTAACCGCAAAAGCAGACGGCCCCTCCGAGGAGTCTTCCTCAGCCACTACTTTTTCACCTCTAGATGATCCATCGGGGTTTCGAGGACTTTGGGAATCCACTCGATAACATCGGTGGCAACCATGTGATACCCAAATTCTGAGACAACAAAATCGCCTGCCGCCCCATTTACAAACGCACCACAAACTGCGGCTTCAAAGGGATCAGCATGCAAAGCAATCAGTCCTGAGACAATCCCCACTAAGACATCTCCTGTTCCACCCACCGTCATACCCGCGTTACCTGTGAAATTAAGCTTGACGCGGTCGGAGTTGCAGATAAGGTCAACTTTACCTTTTAGCAGTATGGTGGCGTTTAGTTGTTTAGCTGTTTTTTGAACCGCCAAAATCCGTTCGTCTATTGGTTCAGGCAAGGCTTTGCCTGTGAGTATGGCGTATTCGCCTCCATGCGGCGTTAGTACCAGTGGAACTTTGAGGGCGCGCTTGAATTTAGCAAACGCTTTCAAACCGTCAGCATCCAGTACCAAGGGTTTCCCCGCGGCCTCAACAGCTTCAATGCAGGCTTTAACGAACTCTTGGGTTTTAGGGCTTAACCCCAAACCCGGCCCCAGTGCAACAACATCAACAAGCTCAATAAAGGGTTTGAGCGTTTCAAGATTATCCGGGCTTAGATTGTCGCCGTCGAGTTTAACTGTAATTAAATCCGGTGAGATGGATGTTATTTCATAGGCGTTTTTTTTTGGAGCGGCCAGATAAACCAGATCTACGCCGCTACGCATAGCCGCCAGCGAAACCAGAACTGGGGCACCAGCATAAACCTCGCTTCCACCGATAACCAGCAAACGTCCAAAATCGCCTTTGTGAGCTGTAGCGCTTCGAGAGTTGCGGGTTAACTCGACATCGCCTGGACCAGCAAACCGTTCAAACTCCAAAGGCAACCCAATATCGCCTACCACAACCTCACCAGTGTATTTCTTGGCGTTTTTTAAACCCAACTTTGCTCTATGAAACGTTACCGTCAAATCTGCTTGCACAGCGCTACCCAGCACTTCACCTGTGTCAGAGTCGATTCCCGTTGGGACATCAATGGCAAGTTTGAAACCTGCGGCGGCGTTTATGGTGTCTACAACTTGGCGTATGGGTGCTCGGAGTTTCCCCTTCGTTCCGGTTCCAAGCAAAGCATCGATAACTATATCGGCGGCTATAGCGGGGATTGCGGCACTATCGCTAATTTCAACCACAGAAATTTTGGTTTGAAGGGCTTGTAGGATCTCATAGTTTCTCAGTGCCGCTTCATGGTTAATATCGCGAGCTTTGCCAACTAGAATCACGGTAACTTCAAAGCCTGCTGTGAGCAGATGTCTGGCGGCTACAAAGCCATCGCCGCCATTGCCGCCTAATCCACAGATGATTGCAACACGTTTGCCTTTGGGGAAGCGTGTAATAATTTCTTGTGAAACGTTTCTTCCTGCCAGTTCCATGAGTTGTAGGAGGCTGACACCGAAGTATTGGGCGTTAACTTCTGAGGCGCGCATTTCGCGGCTCGAGATGAGGCT
>JAIRQQ010000045.1 GCA_031256395.1 Nitrososphaerota archaeon | reverse complement strand
CACCCTCAACACGAGCTGCAGCTACAGCAACAGCCTCAACTGGAGCTGCAGCAACGGTCTCAACTGGAGCTTCAGCAACGATCTCAGTCTCAACTGGAGCTTCAGCAACGATCTCAGTCTCAACTGGAGCTTCAGCAACAAATTCAGTTGGAGCTTCAGTTGGGGCTGTTTCGATTGGAGCTGATTCTGCTTGTGTTGTCTCCATAGTTATTGTTTCGATTGGGGTTGGTTCAACTGATGTAGTCTCTGCGGCTGGCACTGTTTCCACGTTTGCGGATTCGATTGTGGCAGTTTCAACCGGAATTTCCATGGGAGCTGATTCAACCGGTGCTTCTGTTTTTGGAGGCATTATTTCTGGGGTTGCAGGTGCTTCAACTGGTTTTGAGACGCCAAAGAGTTGGTTTGTTGCGTCTTTTATTATACCCAGTTCATTTTTGGTTGTTTCAAGGGTTATTGAGAGAAGGTTGATTTCTCGGGTATATAGTTCTTCGTCGATTTCGCCCACGACGTGTTGGATTTCATAATTGGCAAGGAGCATTTCAAGTGTTTTGAGTTGGTTTTCTAGTTCTTGGGTTTTAGCTTGCATTTTTTCTCCGAGGTCTTGGCGTTGTTTTTCGATTTCAGTGATTGCTTTCACGATATCTTCGGAGAAAGAGTCCCGTGTTTGTTGTGAGATTTTTCCTGAGGCACAAAGGCTGTCTATGGCCTGCTTCTTTTTTGTAGCGAGGTCGTATTCTTCATTTAATCTTTTAAACGTGTATTTCCATGAAATCATTATTGGTTGGCACCGCATGGGAGTATCGCAGAATCAGAGATAACGTTTGTTAACATGCACATATATCGGTCACTATTAAAAACTGCTGGAACAGCAAAAAAAGAGCGATTTTGCAGTAAAAAATAGGTATAACAGAGAGGTTTTATGTTTATCAACACAGCAATTTTTTATAGCCATAAGCATTGGGACTTGCATGTTTATGTTAACTTGGAGCTACTGCAATCGCAATTATATAGATATATATGATCGCCGTTTTTTCTCACTAAGCAAAACCCAAAAAAAACAGCACTCAAACACTCAGGCCAACACGCAATAACCAGTAGTTATTGACAGCAACACCACCACCCAAGCAACCAGATTGTTAGATGTTGCGAGACTAAGTTATTTGTGAGTAGTTTTTTTGAGAAGTTTCTTTTTAGGAAGTTTGGGTTTTTTTACTCTGTTTGCATCAGCAGTCAAACTATCACCCAATAATATAATGTCTGCATCAGATATTAAATAAATGTTTAACAACATGTTCTTGGCTCAAAAAATAACGTTTTTGCAAGCTGATATAGCCACGAGCCAAAACTATACAGAGAAAAAAAGTTCTTGAGCAAAGTATGAATGGTCTACACAAGAACGGTGTAACAATGTTTTAGCTTTTTGGCTTGCTTGATTCTACATCTATGGGTTAAATAGGCGCTAAACCAGAGCAGACCACCAAATCCAAGCGCTTGCATTATTATCCACAAATCTAACATGAAACATGTTCCCCTCCATGGCTCAGGTCCGCAGGAGGGTTTATTTAATTTTTCATCCGCCAAAGAAAAATCAGCGGGCAAATTGTGTGTCTAGGTTTATTATTTTCTGGTACGGTGTTTATTTGTTGTTTTGAGGCAGATTTTTGAGATATAGAGAAATTTATCACCAAGCTAAACAGATTGATCAATTAATAGACAACTATATAGACAAAGAGAAACGTTTTCCAACTCGAGAAAAACTCGGAAAACTGTTGTTAGAAAATTTTTCGGTGTTCTATGTGGTGGGTTGGGGCAGGCACAAAGTTATTTTTGGCAGCCATAAAGCAGATCGAAGAGTTGTTCTCAAAATAGGTCCCAAAAGAAACATTGAAAGTGATCACCACGCCTACAAGGCGGTTCCTGAGCAGAACCGGCATCAATTTTTTGCTAAAATCTACTGGCACACCCGATACTGTATGCTACAAGAATATGGATTGCCAGCACAACCAACACCAGAGCAGATACAGGGGTTTAGATATGCCTTGGCTAGGTATGGTATAGTTGATATTAAAGCAACCAACCTGTGCATGATCAATGGTGGTCTGCGGCTTGTTGATGCCAATGTGACACGCTTGCCCATGCCCATAATTCAGCAAAGACTAGCAGATCTCAAAAGAATAGTTTTCAAAAAACTTGGCCTTCGCTAAAAAGTTATAAGGAGCTGGGTTTAGCCGTAAAGGTGTGCAGAAAAGATATCAAGCAACAATCCAATAACCCTCGATGTCAACTAGTCAAAAAGCCGCCGTTAGCACGCAAAATCCGGAAAACTGGTTAATAGATGTCATAAAACGTCTCAATCATAGTGTGCTTGAGCAAAATCAGGTGGTTACGCGTGCCAATAGCAGTCTTTGTGTTCTCTGTAAAGGGTCGCGTTTGCTTTGCGGTAAAACCCGATGTCCCATTATGGTTAAAGTTAACACATTTCTCAAAAGTGTGCCTTTGATGGCTAGCCAAGACATTGCCGGTATGTCTCCGCCTAGTGTGTTTATTGGACGAATCGGCTACCCTCAAGTCTACATCGGACCGCTAGTACCGCCCATTCAAGAAGACACCAATATATACGATTTACCCGAGCAGTGGTTTGGCAAATCGATAGATGAAATCGTGGGCTTTCGCAGCATGCTTATCCGCGGCAAACATTTGATCAATGTAAACAAACTTCATCAAGCAGGCAAAATCCTCGAGAAAACCCGCGAATTAGCACTTGTTGACAACAGCGTTGACACCGAACTCAACCTAACTAAAAAACCACAAGGCTCCATAACGCTAAGTGATGATGTGCAACCCTTTGGCCCCTCAGCACCCATTCGCGATCTTCGGGTCGGTAATGCACGCTACAACGACAAGATAGAGAAAGCCTACTACGACACAGACCTAGGCTCAACAAACGCAGTTGTGGAGCTCTACAACAAGGGCGTTATGGTCAGCAAAATTCAAAAAGCCTTTAGCGTAGGCGCGTTTGGCGTGGAAAAAAGACGCCGGCTGGTGCCCACGCGATGGAGTATAACTGCTGTTGATGATATCATCTCAAAGAGCTTGGTAGCTAAAGTGAAAACATTTCCAGAGATTAACGAATACCAAGTCTATGAATCTAACTACCTTGACAACATATTTGAAATCCTCTTAATTCCCGCTCAGTGGAGCTATGAATCCATAGAGGCCTGGTACCCTGGTACCGCATGGAATCCCAATGGCACAACTACGGCCATATATAGTGACTGGGAAGGCAACAACGGTCGAAGTACCTATGCGGCCATTGGCGGCTGCTACTACAGCGCCCGTTTAGCTGTCTGCGAACGTCTCCAAAAAGAACGCCGCCAAGCAACCGCGATTGTGCTGCGCGAAGCCCGTCCGGGCTATATTATGCCCATTGGGGTCTGGCAGGTTCGAGAAAACGTTCGCAACGCAATGCAACAACAGCCCTACAAATTCAAAACACTCGCCCAATCCCTGCAATTTATCTCAACTCGATTTGAGATTCCCTTGCAACGCTGGATTCTGCAAAGCGAACTCTTAAAGAGAGCACTATTTCAAAGACGCATAAGTGACTTCTTTGAACCCAAACAAGACCCATAAACAATATACAACACAAGCTCAAAAATGGAAAAAGGTGGGCAAAATATTTGTGTCTTGTTTTCTTTGGTTATGTGAGGTATTGGGATGGTTCTATCGGTAGTAGCTAGTTATGGTTTTAGGCAACATTTTGCTGTTTTAGCAGACCAGGCCTACTTGTGGTGCACTGATTTTGATGCCCAAGATCATGCATTGATGGGAAATACTGATGCTAAACGCGAAATCATACCCATATCCGATAGTGTTCTAACTTTGAGAGATACCTTTCAAACAGAGAAGGGCACAGTAGTGAAAGATAAACGGGTGCAACTTGATTCGGACCATCTGTGTTGGGTCTCGATACATCTATCGGGTCCAAATAGAGGGTCCAGGTTTACCTATTTAATCTCTGCAGAAAAAGACGGCGGCTCCAGCCTTGAGTTTAGAGCAACCCATATCGAATATCAAAATCTAACCCAAAAACAAACCGAACAGCTAACCGAGCAACTATGCAAACATGATGCAGATGTCTGGGTGCGTTTGGCTAAAGCTATGGAAAAAGAACTAAACACACAGGGTTTATGACAAGTTTAAAAAGCAGAACTTTATACCTTCACTGACCACACATGTCTAGCTTCTCGGCTAAACAGTTCGTACTGCCCTTCTGGGCTCAAAAAAACAAAGAAGCACAAGAGGCATCCGCAATTTTTGCCGTTGCCGAACTAAATAGAAGCAGAGGCGGAGGCTTCCTATCAAAACAACCCACCGAAAAACTGGTATGCATCGCCAAAATCGCTTACCCGCTGTGGCTATTTCCAAAAAATGGCACCACACTAATATTTGACGGCCTAAACGATAAAAACTACAACCTAACCTACACTGAAATACCCTCCCCTGAAACATTCATGACAAACTTGGAACAAAAACAACATCCCCGAGAAAACTATACTACCTTTTTAGCAGACCATACTAACTATTTTAGTCAACCCCAAAAAGAACAGCACTTCACCTTGAAGGGGTTAATTGCTGAAGCAACATTTAGAGAAGAAATCAGCAACTATAGAAAAGAAGCAAACGAAATAACCCAACCCGACACCTTGCTCGCACCCACACTTGAGGAAGCAACTATTGCAGCTACAATACAAGAACTATACAAACTTGAGGCGACGCTTAGAACAGAAGAAGAAAAACTCGACAAATGCCGCCAGCTTCTAAAAAAAACAACAAATCAATACATAACTGAAATTGACTATCAAATCGCAGCAACAACCGAGGAAGCGGATGCAAAAATCAAAGCCCAAGAGGAACAAGATAAACCCCAAACAACTAAACTTAACAAAGAATACAGTCGAAAAATCAAACACCAAACAGATAACTTTGAGGGAGAACTGGATAGTTTTGTGAAGCGACAGCTTAAAATTCAAACCGCGATAGAGAAAATCCAAGATAATATTGAGCAGTATAAGCAGGAAGCTAAAGCGCATGCTAAAAAAGGGCATAAAATCTATGAAAAGCGCTGGAAACAGAAAATTAAAAGTGCTGAAAAAGAACGCTCTGAACTCAAAAAAGAAATGAAAACAATTGATGAGTCAACCAAAAAGACATCTAGGCAAAAAGAACAGGATTTATCACAGCTTAATTTGGAATGGGAAAGCAAAATAAAGTTAGTTTGTCAACCGCTTATTGCCCTTGAAGAAACCAAAAATGCAAAAATTGAGGCGCTTAGACAAGAAAACAGCCAGCTGTGTGCGATAGAGAAGCCGGTAGTGGAGGGTATTGAGAAAACGCTTAGACAGCAAGCAACAATAAAGGCGGCCTTTGAGGGTTTAGGGTTTAGTGATTCCGCACTTAGAGCACCCAGTGTGGTTTATGTGCCCTTCTATGTGGTTGGATACGAGGCTGATTTAGCCACACGTTATTTGTTTATTGCACCCTCAATGATTCAAAAAGCGGATTTTGGCTCAAAACTCAAAGGCGCATTGGGCATGTCAAAAACTAGAGATTTGCTTGTGCCACGATTTAACTCTGTAACCAATCTTATCAAACAAACCCAAGAGTATGCTCAAAAAAACAGTGCCTTTGAGAAACAACTGGTAGAGTTAGCTGAGAAAAACAATTTACTTAAAAACAGAACATTTCAAACAAATATCAAAAGTGGATTGAACATGTTTCAAGAGGAGGGCACACTTTCTCAACGAGAAACCGAAACCCTAATGCGCCAACTTGAATCCTAAGGTAGCAAATTAAAACTTATGTACTGCTCTTAGTTACTATGCTATGTTGCATATAGTATGGTTGACGATAGCGGGTATGTACTAAAGGTTTCAGATCTCTGTGTAAAGATGCACCAGCAGGTTCTGCTTGATCATGTTAGCTTTAAGGTAACAAAAGGCACCACTTTGGCGGTTTTAGGACCCAATGGTGCAGGTAAAACTATGCTTTTTCGAACTTTGCTAAACCTTGTTCCCCACACAGGTTCAGTGGAGTGGGTAGAGAAAACCAAAATCGGCTATGTCCCCCAGTATGTAACAGTTTCAGACATACCCATGACGGTAAACGAGTTTCTCTCCATGGGAAACGGAATCAATGTGGGGAATGCTTTGGATATGGTTCGCTTAAGCAACGCAGGCATTGAGAATAAACGTCTAGGAGTTCTCTCAGGGGGACAACTGCGCCGTGTACTGATCGCGTGGGCACTGAGCGGTAATCCTAATGTGTTGTTGCTCGATGAGCCCACAACTGGGGTAGATATGGACAGCGAAGAACCCATCTATCTTTTACTCAACGAAATCAAAAAGCAACAAAAAATCACCATATTACTCATCACCCACAACATTCACATTGTACAAGAATACAGCGACAATCTGCTTGCCCTTAACAAATGCGTCACCTTCTATGGGCCCTCCTCAGATATAGTCAAACATGAGGTTCAGCATCAGATTCATGGGGGACCGGTTTGTGTTGAAACTACACGGAGAGTACCCTAACTGTTTGATGCTACCTTTTTTTATAGTTTGTTTCTGGCCATATTTGTAGGCGCCGCTGCAGGCTATTTAGGATCTTTGATGGTTCTTGAAAAGATGGCCCTTGTCGGCGATGCACTCTCACATGTAGCATTACCGGGCTTGGCTTTGGGCACTATTTTGCATTTTAATCCCTATATCGGCGCGTTTGCTTTTTTGTTTGTAACCGCCATTATTATCTGGCAGATTCAGCGCACAACAAAGATCTCCTTTGAGGCCCTTGTTGGCGCCATGTTTACCTTAGCGCTGGCTTTGGGTATTTTCATGTATGGCGGAGAGCTTGAAGCGCTTGAGGAGGCTCTCTTTGGGGATATCTCGCAAGTTACTCTGATGAGCACGGGAATAGCCGCTATTGTTTGTGTTGTTGCTATTGTGTTGACCAAGGTTATCTATGATAAGTTGGTTTTGGTGATGATTTCTGAGGATTTGGCGGTATCTAAGGGGATAAATGTGGCAAAAACTAATTTGCTCTACTTATTTTTGGTCTCAGTTGTGGTTGCTATAGGTATTCAAATTGTTGGTACTCTGCTTGTGGGTTTTTTGGTTATCGTGCCAGCTATAGCAGCTAAAGCTCTTAGCACTCGTATGAAGCGCTATGCACTGCTTAGTTCAGTCTTTGGCGTTATTGCTGCTGCGGGGGGTGTTTTGCTTTGGGGTTTTGTTGAGCCCGTTTTAGAGTTTCCGGGTCCGATGGTGGTTTTTGTAGGAATTGCTATATTTGTTGTTTCATTGATAATTAATTGGCGACTTAAACTAACCTCATAGGGAATAGATATGAATCGATATAGCGGCAAAACTTCAACAGCCATAATCCCCTACCCTGACAACAAGATTTTGTTCATAAAACGCAATACTCCACCCTTTATTGGTTATTGGGCGCTTCCGGGTGGTCGAATGGATCCGGGGGAAACTGTTGAGCAAACAGTTATTCGGGAAGTTAGAGAAGAGACGGGTTTAGAGTGTGTGGTTGTGGAAGTGATTGGGGATTATGTTGAGAAGGGTAATAAGGACAATGTGGAATACGAATATTATCCCACGTGTTTTGTTGTTAGGATTGTTGGGGGTGAATTGCGAAAGCAGGACAGTGAGGTGCAGGAAATGCAACTGTTTAGTTTAGATGCTCTGCCTACGCCTTTAGCGTTTGAGCATGAAAAAATGTTAGAGGATTATGTGTCACGCCAAAGGCGTGAATCATAACACCATTATTTAGTATTTGTTGGCTTTGTTTGTTGGGGCTGTTGGGGGGCTGGCACTGGGATTATGGAGGAGGCTTTGTTGAGGTTTTCTTGTTCGTTTAGGATTAGTGAGATGGCTTTGCCTTCAGGTACGATGATTTTGGTGTTGTTTTGTAGTGAGGTCGTTATGGTTTCTAGTTGTTTGAAGGTTATGGCGCTGTCTTTGAAGTAGGTTGTTAGGGCTTCGTTGCGTAGTTTGGTTGCTTCTGCGTCACCTTCTGCAATGGCGATGGTTGCTGTTTTTTGGCCCTCGGCTTGGAGGATAGCTGCTTGTTTCATACCCTCAGCGCGTTGGATAGAGGCGTTTTTTTCTCCGCTTGCCAGAGTTGCTTGTGCGATGGCGGTTTTTTCAGCTGCTTGGCGTTCGTTGTCTGCTTTTAGGACTGATTCCATGGAGCTCATTAGGCCGCGGGGGGGTTCGAGGTCTTTGATTTCGGCGCGGACGATTTCTATACCCCAGTCGCGTGTTTGTTCGTCAAGGGCGTCTTTTAGTTTTGCGTTGATGATGGGGCGTGAGGTGTTTGCAACAGCCATGTCCATGCCGCCTATGATGTCGCGGAGCACGGTGCGTGAGAGGGTGTCGATTTGGGATTCATAGTTGTTGACAAAGTACTGTGAGGCCTTTACCGAGTTTTCTTCGGGTTTGACTTTGTAGAAGACTACTGCATCTACAGCCATGAAGACTTTGTCGCGTGTGATGACGTCTTGGCGCTGCACGGGAGTCATGCGCTCGGTGATGTTTACTTTGATTATGCGGTCGACAAAGGGTACAAGTAAGGTTATACCTGGTTGAACGAAGCGCTGGTATTTACCAAGGCGTTCAACTAATCCCCTCTCGGTGGGTCGGACGATGCGCAACGATGTGATGATTACATAGGCAATGACTACTATGGGGATGATTATGGCCATTATTTGTATTATATCTACCATTTTTAATTTCTCTCCCTTTTGCTCGCTTATTATACACAACGCAGACAATTTAAAGCTTGTTATTAAAAATTACACCATTTTCGCGTCGTTTAGGATTCCTTTTTTTAATTTTTTAACACAAAATAAACACATATGCACAATAACACCAACAATAGTGAACAAATTAACAATAACATCAACATTTAATAGACAAACATACACAATAAACCCTATCAACTAGACAGACATGCACAATAAACCCCAAACCAGAAAAGACAACAAACAAAAACACAAAAACAAACACAAACCAACAACACACAAACCCAGACCGACAACACAGAAACACAAAAACAAAAAAGTCAACACCACAACCTCTGGCTAGCTGTAGCACTTGCCATGGGCATAGCAGGCATCACAGTATTTCTACTCACCGAAGACCTAAGCCGCACAATGGGATTAGTGGACAACTGGACTATTGTAAATGTGATCATACTTGTGGTGGAAATTATAGCAGCGACACTTGTCTTCAAATACACAAAAAACCAACCAAATAGCGAAAGCCCCAACGCCGTTACTTAACAACCACGCATCTAAAATAACCCTCTTTCTTTTTTTGTTAACATAGTTATTTCCAAAAATAAGCACGGTACAAACCCGACGTATCAGAGCGATACGAGCGCACTCACCTTCTACTAGTAGTTACGGGCGAATTTTCTCATTAAAGGCGTTTATGGCTTGTTATCTTTAGCGGTGAGCAGAGGCGCCCACAACTAATGATTAGGTTATTATACGAACCGTCAGAGTAACTCTGATATATCACCCTAAAACGTATGATAAATTAACATAATTTGCTTTTCAACTTTAACTCAACCCAACCACCCTCAGCACAACAAAAAATCAACAAACGCACCAAACACAAACCACCATTCCCAACAATTCAGATCAAACAAAATAAACACAGATAGTTCATCAACAACTTGTAAACCGAAAAAACACAAAAACTATGCCACTTACATATCTGCACGTATTCGCTTCTTGGAGATAATTACAAGCTGATTCTGAAGCTTTTTCAAATCCAACCGCATATGCGTATTTTCTATCGTTTCAATGATGCTCTTAGGGGTCCCATCTTTAGTTTTCACAAGTATAACAGTCAATTTACGCTTGTATACATTATGATATATTTCACCAAAGTCTCTATCCTGCGTCAACACTACAAGATTATTTGCTACAGCATATGCCGCTATTTTTTCATCATCTGCACCATGGATACCTGCATCTGTCAAAGTGAGTATTTCATAGCCTCTTTGCCGCATCCAAACAGTAACTTGACGAGGTATATTTTGATCAACAAGAATCCCAGGCAAAACGGCACCCGCTTAACTTAACAGTCAACCGAGATGATTTCTTCACGACCAAGACGTTTAGCAGCATACAACAACGCCGCCTTGATGTCATCCTTTACTAAGTCAGGATATGCCTCCATTATCTCGTCTTCTGTCATACCATTAGCTACAAGCTGCACAATCAACTGCGCTGTTATACGGGTTCCCTTAATAACGGGCTTACCAACCATGACTTTAGGATCCACTACAATTCTATCCAACAGGCTCAATCCGTTTACCTCACATACATTACTCCACCGTATTATATGAGCATTCCAACTCGTTAAGCCACCACTTAATTCGCACTGCTCTAACTAAGCAACCTCTATGTCGGGGTTTATTTTATCTACTGGAGAAATACTGTTACACAGAAAAAAGAGAACCGCCCCCTTCCCCTACCGAAAAACCAAGAGGTATACACATACGATGAGCCTATAATATGTGAATTTCGATAAATGAACTCAACAACATCATTTGTTCTTTTTGTTTTGACTTAGCTCAACCTGCTTAACCAGCTTTGGCAAAAAATCAATAAACTCCTCCTTCTGAGCATAAACCGTCTTCTCAACAACCTCAATAAGACCGTTCACCAAAAGCCGATACGGTCTAGTCACACCATCAAGCTTAAACTCCGTCAACTCATGCATAAGAGTCCGCCAAGCCTCACCCTCCTCAACATCATAAATAAAAAGCACATTCCCTCGAATCTCACCATGCAAACCCCTCCCCAAACCAGGCTGCCAATTAACAAGCAAAGAAACACCTAAACTATCCACACACTCCTGCATTTTTTGCAGACCCTTTGCATTCATGACACTCTCAACCCTCACACAATTCAACATACACCAAATACCCAACCCTACGACACATCAAAACTGACCCACACCGTTTTGGAGACATTTAACATACCTCCAGTGAGGCACCTTGTTTTTCGCGGTACTCGTAGGGTTCCCAATTAACTGAGGTATAAGTCGCCATCATTTTTTCAAAACAACTTTGACAACGGATAAATTCATCACCTTTATGATCCATAATCTCAACTGTAGCTTTTGCGCTGTTGCAGAGCGGACAATACTCACCCCCAGTGTATTGCCTGTAACGGTAAGTTGTTTTTACACTTTGAAAAGGTGGCTTAAAAACCGATACCGAAGACACATAGTTGTCCACAGGCTCACAGCTAACACATTCTTTAGCTAAGGCCTCAACAGCAAACTTTGAAGATTCAAGCGAGAGAGCTAGAATGGGTTTATCCCCAGCAGAGTCAACGTTTAATGTTTGCTGTTTAGGCGCCCCCCTAGGGATAAAAGACGTAGCAACCGTAGCAACCGTAGCAACCGTTACACCATCCTGACCGTATCCAACGACAAACTCTTTGAGACGCTTCTCGATTAGGTCGGGCATAAAAAAGATAACTTTAACATTTTTCCCATTAACTCGCACCACGGGAGATAGACCCTTTTCTGCAATACCCAAACTGTTTAAAGCCTTACGAATTGAGGTAGGACTCCACTTGAATTGCTCAGCCAGCATCGTTGTCGTCAAGGCTTCTCTCTGAACTATTTCCTTACCATCAGACTCTGTGACGTCTATGCTTTCAAGAACATAATAGAGGTTAGGTTGATACTCTTCAAACAGATGCTCTTTAATTTTCTCCCAAAGACAATTTATGAGCTGCCCGTCCATGCTGTTAGCTTTTTCTTCGATCTTTGCCATCTCCACAGCCTTAGCGGTTGCCGTGATGGTATCTTTCAATGCAGGGTTAAATTTGCTTAGCGCCAAAAGAGGCAGAAGCGCCGCAATTAACCGATGATCCGAGAGATCACTAACCCAAGCTTCTTTATCGATTGTAACCTGCCGATAATATTTCATACGCAAATAGAGCAGCTTATTCTGTAACTGCAACCCCTTCATTAACATCTCATCAGTTTCTAAGATAGGAAGTTTCTTATCACTTGATTGACTGTAAAATGGGATAGCTCGGCTTTCCGTTGCGTTATCATCAAATCCTCTGCGCTGTGTTAAAATGGTTATGCCAAAGTTGTCAAAGACATCGGTTTTGTTTGGGTCAACACTATTCTGTCTGCTAATAGGTGTACCCGTGGCACGGCAGTTTAGAAAATGGATCAGTTCACTTTTCTCGTTAGTATTATTAAAATCTGCTTCGTCAAGCACTATAGATCCATGCCAGAAATCAATAGGACGAAAGATACTTGGGATACGATACGTTGACATTTGAAAATAAGGTCGATAACTTAACAGTCGAAGTACAAAGGCCAACCGGTTTTTGCCGCTTTGACTGGGACCTCTTATGGGCAGAATAGGCGCGAATTTTCCTGAACCTGCGATGTCATATAGGGGGTCAGCTACGAATCGGTCCATAAACCAACTGCCAACCGCAATCCTAGTGAGCAAACGTACGAGCGCATCTTGACCACATGCATCATAACTTAAAACTACAAAAGCGTCAATATCGCTAAACACTTCCTCAAAACTACATTCGATGTAGCTAGATGGGACTATTACAGTGTTTTTCTTTAGACTATCGTTGTATGGCGGTGTATAGATTATTGTTCTGCCTTTAGCATCTAGTTCGCCTAACGCTATCTCAGAGACGATTTCAAACGTTTCGGTTTGGAAGACATATTTAACATACTTAGGCAACTCGGTTCTGCTCCATATCATCTCAGCGATAAATTCATTTGTTACCACTGTAGGACGAGAAACATAGATAGTTTCCGTCTCATCAAGCTCTTTATAGACAGTTTTTGTTTTGCTCTGAGCAACTACTTCTTTAGATATGTAACCTTTGTCTACTGCGAAGTTTAATGCTTTTTTGAAGTTATCCCCTCGTAGTTGATCGCCACAGTTGATTAACCCGTTCTGAATAGCCAACAAATGTAGAGCAGACCCACCAGATTCACAGCGAAAACAGTAATAGAAATTCTTTTCGGTGTTTATGGTAAAGTTATTGCCAGTAGTGCTTCCATGAACTGGGTGAGCACCTTGATACTCACTGTTACCTCTATGGGCGAATTTAGTTAAATCGACCAGTTGTGCAATGTCAAAATTGTAGCTTTCTGCTTTGACGCTTTTCTTTAGGTGTTCCTCTTTTGCTTTTGGTAATATGCAATTTTGTTGCAGTTGATGGTAGAGCCACTGTCGGGGATTCTGCATTTCTGCGATAACATCGCTTCCAATGTTTCGGTATCCAAAACTGGGAGCAACTATTACTAATCCGTCTGTAATCAGTTCGATTGCGGCTTGGTCATGGTAGTTGTCTTTGTCTTCAAGCGGTGTGCATGATAATATTGAACTGTGTAACCCGTTGTTCACCGAGGACTCTGTCTTTGTGGGGGGCAACTTAGTCATTATGGTATGTCCTATGAGTATAGCGGTTTTTTGATGTTCTACTCGCTTTTGGAAGACCTCCTCTGACTCATTTTGTTCTCTTCTCAAAGTTTTAGTGTCATGGTCAAATAGACAAAGATAACGACCATCCTTACACCGGCCCATTAGGACTCCAAACCCATTTGCTTCCCCAGATTCGATAAAGGAACAGACTGTTTGGAATTCCTCAGAGGTTTGCTCGCTATGTTTCCATTTGCTCCACTCGATAAAGTCCATTTTTTTGTCGTATCGGCCACTTTGAAAGTTTTTCCAAGTCCGAGTTGGAACTACGGGTCTGCCAAGAGTAGCATGATAGTAGCACATAGAGGTCAGGAGCACTTGTTTGTCTACGTGTAAGTGAGTGAGTATAGTATTTTCGGGGGCAACGTCTAGCTCTTCCTTTGACGAGGGTAGTGACGGGGTGTAGTAAAAGGCGTTATTATCAGTATTGCTCTTTGTATTCATGGGTTTTCAGCTTCGTTTGGTGTCGCGTTTTGCTTGGAGGTAGAGTGCAAATCGTTAGGTTTTTTCTATTGTACATTTTGATTCAAGATACGCAGAAATTGCGTTACGTATGAATTCGGATCGGCTGTATTCACGAGGACACTGTTTAAGATACATGTCAATTTGGTTAGCCATATTCAGAGGCAGGCTAAAGGTAACTGTTTGATTGATACTCATTTTAATCACTTACTAAACAAATATATCCTGTTGTAATCTATAACAAATTACAACAGCAAAAGATGGTTGACTGAAAATGCCTAAAATAACCCCCGAAATGCTCAGAAATTGGCCTTTGACAGTAGCAGAAGCTACACCTAAGGTTCATCCATTGCTACTTTATCAAAACATGTGTGTTCGTGATCTGATGCGGAACTCATTTGGAAAAAACACCCACGGTGCAGTAAAAAACGCAAACGATCTAGTAACATCAGGACTCGCCATTAAGGTATACAGAAACGGGGCACCAGTTGACGAAAACAAATACACCAATGGCGGAGGCCCTGCGCAATATATCGTGTTAACTCAAGTGGGACGAATAGTCTGTATGCTCCAAGGTTTAAAACAACTACAAGAAAGTCAAAAAAATATTGATAATTTCTTGGCAGAGCATGCTTACTTAGACCTCTACAGGGAAAGAATGCGGGAATTAAACCAGTTCCTATTGGACATAAAAGAGAGTGAAGAAGCAAAAAACATTACAGAAAAAATAATAAAGCGAGACATAGAAGAAAACAAGACAGAAACCGTTTACATGTTGCAAGAATTTCAGAACTATATTAAAAAAAATTCCGGCAAACTGGAAGAATCACTAAACATTGTGATAGACTATTTTGGTAAACTTGGGGCATTACATCAGTCAATGCTTATGCTCAAAATGAGCAATATCACTTTTGGGGGAGAGACACAGCTTGAAATGCCTGAAGAAAAAAAGCCGCCAAAATATAAAAAAATTATAGCTGATTTAACCAAACGTGTTAATTCGTCCGAAGCCCGCATCAAAAACGCAATGTTATTTATGGAAAGGGAAGAGAAGAGACTTGATCACCAAAAAAACCCTGCTCTCGAAATCATGATGAAAAAGTATTTTCAGGCATTACATAATATCCTTAGAGAAGGCCCCAAAACAGAACCGTCCAACGCAACAATCCAAAAAGAATCACAAAAAATAAACAGTGAACATGTTGACAATCGCCAAACAGATACGGCTCTTTATGATTTGTTTTCACAAGATGTTTCATTGCGTCTCACACAGAAAGAATCTGCTCCAGAGCCATCACAAAATTCACAAACATCGTCACCTGACTCTTCAACATGTCTCATACAGATGGCCATTCAACATGTTATAGTTGAAGCATTAGAGACAAACCAAGAAAACCGCGAAGAGTGGAGAAAAAAAGTGGAGCAATATAACCAGTTAAAAAAGATCTGTTCCAGTTGTCCTGTTCAATGTGACTGGTATAAAAAAATCTTGAGAGTATTGTAAAAAGGATTTTAAAGATGGTTTAGTTCTTTGTATATGCGATAACTATGAAATGCCCAAAGTGTGGAAGCCAGCAGTGTGTAAAGGCAGGATTTAATCACAACAGA
>JAIRQQ010000004.1 GCA_031256395.1 Nitrososphaerota archaeon | reverse complement strand
TAGAGAAAACAAACTAGAACCCGCCATAGTCCTAGATGACGAAGACAACTTTTTAGATGCCATCCCCTTCAAACTCAAACGCTACGAAAACTGCAAAACCCAACCCTTCCAAACCTTCAACGCCGCCCTAGATGAGTTCTATCTCCGAGTTACCGCAGTTGAAAAAGCCGCAAACACCGCCGATGTCACCCAACTAAAACAAGAAGCCCAACGCCTAAAACGCGTAGTGACCGAACAAGAAAAATCTATAGCCGAAGAAGAAAAAAAAGCCGAACACGTCAAACAAATCGGCGATGTCATCTATGCACACTTCAATGAACTCCAAACCTTCCAAGAACAAATCCTCAAAGCCAGCAACCAAGGCTATGAATGGAAAGCCATAATCGCACAAATCATGATAGCCAAAAAAGCCAACAAACTCCCAGCCGCATACACCGAATCCTTTGACAGCAAAAACCTCGCACTTAACCTCTCCATTGATGGATTCAATTTCGGTCTTAGTTTACGCAAATCCATCTTTGAAAATGCCAACACCTACTACGAAAAAGGTAAAACCGCCAAACAAAAAGTTCAAGGCGCCCAAACCGCACTCAACCAATCCAAAAAGAAACTCGCCCAAGCCGAACACGAACTCCAAGAAGCCGAAGAACTAAAAAGCCTCAAACCCGCCCAAATCATGGACGCTCTCTCCAAACGCAAAGAAGCCTTGGCCAACAAACAATGGTACGAAAAATTCCGCTGGTTCACAACCTCCGATGACTTCTTAGTAACCGCAGGCAAAGACACCGTTAGCAACGAAGTGCTCATAAAAAAATACACCACACAAGACGACATTGTATTCCACGCAGAAATTACCGGTTCACCCTTTGTCGTAATCAAAACGGAAGGTAAACCCATAACTGAGCAAGCACTCAAAGAAGCCGCAGAATATGCCGCTTCTTTCTCACGCGCTTGGCGAGAAAACGCAGGCTCAGCTGATGTCTACTGGGTCAAAGTCGATCAACTAAGCAAAAGCGGCCCAAGCGGCGAATCCATCCCCCACGGCGCATTTTTCGTGGTCGGCAAACGTAACTGGTATCGAAACACACCCCTAAAAATCGCCATAGGCCTAATTCTTGATGATGAAACCAGTTTTGTGGGCGGCCCCATAGACTCGGTGAAAGCAAAAACCAAAACCTACATCGTTTTACTTCCCGGAGACTACCAAGGCAAAGAACTCCTACAAATGGCCATGCGCTCAATAACCGCCAAACTCTCAAAAGAACAACGCGAAAAAGCCGGCAAAACAAGCATCGAGCAAATCCGAGAATTCATACCCTACACCAAAGGCGCCATAAACCAAAAAGCAACCTAACGACTTCTTTTTTAGCTGGGGCTGAAAATAACGTATTAGTGCTACAGATTGCGTCGGAAATAATCTGACTAAACCCTTCATTTTTGCTCTTTTAATTCACTAACTATCGCTTTGGGGTTGGTGTTTTATTTTCCTGTTTAAGAAACATCTAAGTAAATATCTGAACAACT
This sequence comes from Nitrososphaerota archaeon, assembly GCA_031256395.1. Classification (GTDB taxonomy): domain Archaea; phylum Thermoproteota; class Bathyarchaeia; order Bathyarchaeales; family Bathycorpusculaceae; genus Bathycorpusculum. The sequence goes on along the minus strand of JAIRQQ010000004.1, from coordinate 7,150 downwards.
ATTATCCTGATAGATGAATTTCAATGCCTTTGATTAGTAGCTTTGACCCTTGGCGTTCAGGCCTCTGTACATGCCCCTCCAAGCTTACATTTAACCCCTACACGGGCTGTGACCACCAATGCCTCTACTGCTATGCCACAAGCTACATCCCAAACTTTAAACAAATCCACCCAAAAAAAGACTGTCTCATCATGCTTCGCAAAGAAGCCATAAAACTAAACGGTCAAACCATCTCACTGTGCAACTCATCAGATCCCTATCCAAAAATGGAAGCTACCGAAGGCCTAACTCGTCGATGCCTAGAAATTTTAGCAGGATGCAACTGCAAAATCCAAATCATAACCAAAAGCAACCTAGTCACCCGAGACGACGATTTACTGTGCCGCATACCCGCAACAGTGGCCCTAACCATAACAACGGACAACGAATTCATAGCAAACATCCTCGAACCCAACGCACCCACCCCCAACCAACGCATACGCGCCGCCCAAGACCTCCAAAAAGCAGGCATACCCGTCTCGGTCCGCATTGATCCTCTCATCCCACACATAAACGACCAACCCCAAAAACTCATAAAAACCCTCGCCGATATCGGCGTCAAACACATAACCTGCTCCACCTACAAAGCCAAACCCGACAACTGGAACCGTCTCAACCAAGCCCTGCCCAAAGTGATGGAACAACTAAAACCCCTCTACTCGACAGAAGGCGAAAAAGTCGGCGGTAGCTCATTATTACCTAGCGAATACCGCTACAAACTCCTCAAAACAATACGCGACACAGTCTTGGCTCAGGGTATGCAGTTTGGAGTCTGCCGCGAAGCCCTCCACGGCTTAAGCACCGCTGCATGTGATGGATCTTGGCTTATGCCAAAAAGGAGCAACTAAAATGCAAAAACGAATAATTTTCCTTGCCGATTTTGACTACTTTTTTGCACAATGCGAAGAACTCCGCAACCCCGCAATAAAAGACCAACCCATCGTTGTCGGAGTCTATTCCGGTCGAACTGAGGAAAGCGGAGCCGTATCCACAAGCAACTATATCGCCCGTAGCTACGGAGTCAAATCAGGCTTACCGCTATTTCTAGCCAAACAAAAACTAGAAGGCACCAACGCCGTTTTCTTCAAAGTTGACCACGAATACTATAGCCAAATCAGCAACAGCATCATGGACATCTTTCGCACCTACGCCACCACGCTTGAGCAGGTCAGCATAGATGAGGCCTACCTAGACGTAACAAAACAAGTCGAAGGTAGCTTTGAAAAAGCACACGATTACGCCCAAACCATCAAAGACGCTGTAAAAACCCAAATCGGCATTTCCTTTACTATAGGCGTTGGACCCAACAAGCTTGTCGCCAAAATCGCCTGTGACAGCCAAAAACCCAACGGCCTAACCATCATAAAACCCGAAGCCGCTGAAGCATTTCTTGCCCCGCTGTCGGTTGATCGCCTGCTGGGTGTAGGTAAAAAGACCTCTGCTAAAATGGACCAAATGGGCATAAAAACCATCGGCGAACTCGCCAAATATGACACTCAACATCTCATTGAAACCTTTGGCAAAGTCATGGGTCTCTATTTCCACAACGCCGCCAACGCAGTTGACAACGAACCAGTACAAGAACAAGGCGAAGCAGAATCCATCAGCAAAATCGGCACCCTAAAACAAGATACCCACGACCTAGACTTTATCCTACAAAAAACAACCGAACTCACCGAACCCATCTACAAAGAACTCACCGAGAAAGGCTACAGCTTCAAGACCATATCGATCTATGTGGTTAATGTCGATCTAAGTAGCAAAACACGCAGCATCACCCTCGAACAACCCGCTAAAGATAAAGATACCATTCTGCGCAATGTACGCATACTCTTTGAACGATTTATCGATGAATCAACAATAGACATACGCCGCGTCGGCGTTAGAGTCGCAGGATTTAGCAAAGAAGAACCCAAACAAAAACAACTTTCAAGCTTCTTCTACCCTTAACAACCTGCTGGGTTTTGTATTTTACTAGATCTTCCAAGAGTTGAGATTAGTTAACATTTTTGCTATTGTTTTTGTAGTATTTTTCTTAGGGTATCTCCAATAATGGCCCCAATAACACCACTTAAGATGACCAAAGGCACATGAATATAGATTGGTAGCCAACCTGCAAATACCCTAATGACACCTATTACTATACCGGCAAAAAGCATGCCTGAAAAAAGCATTATCGCTACTCTATACTCTGGACGTAGGGTATTCACTCGCCATTTATAGCTAGTCTGATAAACCTTCATACCTGATTTGCGCATAACATGTCGCAAACCCAAAATAACGCCAATACCAACAATAAACGATATGGCTGCCAAGAAAAGATTGTCAGCCACACGTACAAAATAGTAAACAAACAATAGGATTACTATTGAAACTATGACATCAACTACAACACTCTTCCCTATAGCCACAATTTAGCCCTAATATCTGTTTGTAAAAAACATTTTTAAGTATTTCCATAATACATTGTAGACGAGGGTTACTTTTGAATTACACTCAAGCCCAGCTTGGCAGAATCTTTATCCTTCGACTCCACCAAAACGAACGCATACATGAAGTAATAGAAAAATTCGCCACCGAAAACCAACTCTGTGGTGCATTGTGCTTTTTCTTAGGCGGTGCAGAAGACCAAAGCAAAGTTGTTGTAGGCCCCAAAGACGGCAAAGCAATGCCGCCTGATCCAGTAATTACGCTTCTGCGCGGTGTACATGAAGGCGCAGGTGTAGGCACACTGTTCTGTGACGATGCAGGCAAACCCAAACTACATATGCACGCAAGCTTTGGCCGAGGCGACAATGCCATCACAGGTTGTGTACGAGCAGGTGTGGATGTATGGCAAATAGGCGAAGTCATCCTCATAGAATTAACTGGCAGCACAGCCAAACGAACTAAAAATAAAGAAACCGGATTCGAACTCCTAGAAACACAATAGGTTCCAATTACTTACACGCCCGTAAGATGCTCAATAAAAAACTCAACGTGGAGCGGTTGCAGGGTAGGTTTCTTTTAACTTGCCTACTGTTAATCTTCTATAAACCTATTTAGCCCAAAAAGCGAACCAGAAAGATTCGATAGCCATACCAGCCATAGTATTCGCCCCAAAACGGTCGTTCTTCTGGATCATCAAATCGATTGGTTTCAAAAATCATCTGCCGCACAGCTGTGTAGTCTAATGTGGTATTGAAAAACTGGGTATATACGCCAAAGTCGTAGAGAATTATGTATTTTACATTTCTCTCAACACACAGATCCATGAACTCGTCTATATCAAAGTCGGGGGTGAAGGCATCAACAGCTAATTCGGGGTATTGCCAAACCTGTTCGCTTGACATATTGTCGGGTAAGTAGAAACAAAACATGTCTTGGTTAAGTAAGTTAAAACTGCAAACTAGTGCTGCTGACTCGGTTTGTGTCATGTTTGCTGCCAGATAGACTGTTGCTTCTTTAACTGGGATATGGATTTGATCCCGTACTGTCATCTCATATGCGCTATAGCCGCTATAGGCAGTGGTGCCAATGATTATGGCTATAAATGCAATGGAGGCAAGTTTTTGATATTTTATGCCCCTGACTTTGGTCTGCAGCGGCTTCCATGTTTGCATGTTGTTATAGAGAAACAAAATAAAACAAGCCGCTGCTATAGCCAAAATAGGAAATAGAGGCGTTACGTAGCGCCATTGTCGATTAGGAACTAGTGTAAAAAATATGTAAACTACCAAAAACCAAGTTAGGAAAAATACGTCTTGTTTACTTCGGCGATAAGCAAACAACCCCAAACCACATAATCCCAAGATAAAAATGGGCAACGTAATGGGATGAACCGGCAAATCGCTAAAGGGCCAGGTCATCTCTACAAGATAGAAGACTGGGAGTGGCTGAAAACGATTCCCATATGCTGGACGATCTTGTCCACCCTCAGACATAACATATTGGAGCGTTTCAAATTTTGTCATGCCATTGTAGTGGTAGATGGCCGCAAACCAGGGTGCAACAACCAAGACTGCAATGATTCCAATGAGCAAAAACTTTCCTAAATTACCCTTGAGACGTTTTCGAGCTAAGAATACTATGCTCAAAAGCATAGCCAAAGCCGCAACAACTATCTGATACTTTGCCAGCACCCCCAACCCCAGCGCCAAACCTGCAAAGAGCAATGCTCGGCGGCTGTCATTTTTGGTTAGCCAGTTGTAGAATGTAAACATAGTTAGCGTAAAGAAGAATATAAGCAGGGTTTCTATCATGGCGACTCGGCTGAGCCAAAAAAATCCCGGCATGGTGCCTAAAAATACGCTAGCAATTAAGGCGGTTTTGGCTCCGTAGGCACGTTTAGTAAATTCAAAGAGCACTAAAATTGCTAACACTGAGAAGACAACTGCGACAAGACGACCTGCAAATTCACCTACACCCAAAACGCTAAAAAAACCAGTTGTGGCCAAATCAAAGATGGGTGGATAATACCCATAGGTCATCATGTATTCCCCAGTTTGTCCTCGACTTAGCAATACGCCTCCATAGAGATGGGGCATCTCATCCCACTGCACCGACATATAATCAAGATTATACACTGCGGCTGCAACGAAAATAACCAGAAAAACCAGCAAAGCCAGCCTATACTTATGTCTTAGAATAAATGGTTCTCTGCGTTGATGCTCTAGCTGACTGCCGCTGGGCTGGCTCATGTTTAACCCTCTCGCTTAGGCTCAAAATAGTGCTGTTGCGGCTAAAAAGAGTTTGCGATACCCCGGCACTGCAATCTGTGTCTGTTGTAGCAGTAAAAATTTGACTAAATCGGTCTGCTAAAAATAAACTAACAGAAAAATATGTTAGCTTGTGATGGATTGTTTTAGCGTTGCAAAGTATGCTAATACTTGTTGTGTTTGATCTTTTGACATAGCCAGCGTCGCTCGGACCATGTCTCTTTGGTTAATTGATGCTGATGCTGAGAGTGCTGCTAATGCATAGTCAAGGTTGGAGAAGAGTTGTTCCCAGGGTATGTCGATACGTTGGCCTCTGAGGTTGTAGAGTGCAAGTACATAGGTGCTGGCGCGGCTTAAGCTGTCTTTAAATGCCTGAAGGCTGTTTCCCAATGTTGAGGGGTCTAGGTCTGATCCTGATGTGAATGCTGAGATAATTTGATAGTTCTGTTCAAGTATTTGGATTTCTCGGAGAATATCTTGTCTAATTTTAGCTTCGGTACCGTTTTCCATATTCTTCGCCGTTTTGTATGTCCCATTCCTGTAGATAAGTGTTGTTTATTTGTGGTTTAAGCCCTTATTTGTTTTCTCCTTAAACATTTTTATAACGATACCTTTTGTTTCTTTGCCCTTGCCACTTGATTAATATGCAGGTTGAAATTAGTTTATATGTAACTGCCTGTATGCGCGTAATAGGCGAAGTATGCCCTTGTCTGCAGAGTGGGGAGTGTTGCTTGTCTATTTGGCTGAGCAGTTTTAGACAAGTGGAGAATTAAGGTTGCATTTGGCTCGACGACGAACCTTTCTGTTTATGGTCCTGGGTTTGGTAGCCTTTATTCTGTATTTGTGGTTCTTTGTGGGGTTTGAAGGTCTTTTTCTTCTCCTAAGCCGCCTAAATGTCTATCAATACTCAGCGTTTTTGTTGCTGGCTATAGGCGCCTTAATTGCAGGGGTAATCTTTGATTCTTTGATCTGGCACAGTCTCCTAGAAACACTCTCTGTTAACGTAAAATTTCGCAAGTTGTTGCTCTATAATTGGATAGGTAACTTTGTTGAACTCATTCTCCCAAGTGCAACCATAGGCGGAGAAGTCATTCGCATCGCATTATCTCAAAAAGATATCCAAAACGACACAGGTATTGCAGCTGCCACCGTTTTGGGTTCACGCATAATTAGTACGTTTGTATATTCCGGAGGATTAATCACAGGCTTTCTTTTGTTGCTCTTTACCCAAAAGCTACCCCTCTATCTTATAACGCCCATTATTTTGGTAATATCAGGTACTGCTGTTGTTCTTGCCTGCATCTTTTTGATAGCCTTCAAAGAAACCGCCGCAGACAAAATCGTAACTATCATAATGTGGGTAGCCAAGCGTATAATCAAAGATCCCACAAAACAGCAAAACTTTAGCGAAAAAATCTCTCAAAGTTTATTCTCCTTTAGCGGGGTCTTTAAAACATTTAAAAAACATCCGCGATACCTCATAAAACCTTTCATCTACGCCGTGATTTCGTGGGTGTTTAGCCTTATAGTTTATTTAATGATTTTTTATGCCCTTGACTTTACTGCCATTTCTTTGATTAATTTAGCCACTGTGTATTGCATAGTTACCACAGTTGAGACCATAACTGCGGGTATTCCTATTGGCGCTGTAGAAGTCACCATGATTAATCTCTTTGTGCTATATGGGGTTCCGGTAGCTGTTGCAGGCGCTGCCACAACAATTGTTCGCCTGCTAACTTTTTGGTGCCAAATCCTAGTGGGTTATCCTTTAGTTGAGTGGATGGGCACAAAATCTTTGCTTAAAATCAACATAAAAGACGGATCTCCAAAAGTAGCTGAGCTAAAAAACCGATAACTGATTAATTCTGTATGACAGAAGAACATAGTAGTTCAAACGTTGATTTTGTTGGAGCGTGGATAGTTGTGTAGTGTTGGTGTTTCTTTTTTGGTGTGGTTAGCTGTTTTTGTGTTTTGTTTTGTGTTGTTTGTGGTTTTGGGGGGTGTGGTCGTGGCGGGTATGGCCGTATCGTGTGCAATATGGGTTGCGATTTTTCCCGCTGATTGGGTTTTTCAGCCGTATTTTAAGTCCCGAGTAAATCATAAGATTAAAATAATGGGAAGAACTGATGTGTTAACGATTTCACAAAATTAGGATAAATTAATAGAGGATTGAAAAATGAGCAAAAGTGACAAACCCCACCTAAACATCATTATCATGGGGCACGTTGACAACGGTAAATCTACAACTACCGGCCACTTACTCTACTTAGCCGGCGTTATTGACCAAAGAACAATTGATGCTTACCAGCAAGAAGCAGAACAGATGGGTAAAGGCACCTTCCACTTCGCTTGGGTTCTAGACAACCTCAAAGAAGAACGTGAACGCGGTGTCACCATCGACCTTCGATTCCTCC
>JAIRQQ010000087.1 GCA_031256395.1 Nitrososphaerota archaeon | reverse complement strand
AGAAGTGGTGGGCCAATATGAAACGGGCCTTGACAGATTTGACACCTAAATGTAAAACCCTACAAGAAGCCGTGTATACCCATTTTGGATCATGCAATTATTAAACTATTCCACTATATTTGATTACGTTCAGTTGATGTGAGTGTTACAATATATTTTTGCTTCATGCATTATACTGTCCTTTTATGACAGGCACAATACAACACTAAAATATAACTTTGTCAGAGCACTAGGGGGTTTGCTTGCGGAACAAAGCGCATATCATGTTTGGAAAAGGGGTCATTGAAACCATACTATACCTCAAAAAAATGGAAAAAGCTGGATATTACGAACTCTACAAACAGGGTTTTGTCATAAGCAGACAAGCCTTTTCGAACTTGCTCAAGCTTATTGAGGGCCAAGGCATAGCGGATAGAAAAATGATTGAAAACCGTCCACCCAGAGTTGAATACAGCTTAACAACCAAAGGCAAAGAAATTGCAATGGCACTAAAGCATCTAGAAGAAATCCTCTGACACTTTAGCACTCAACCATTACTAACGCAGTTAGCCTACAGCTTTCTTTAAAAGCTCAGAGACCAAGTCGGGGCTGGCTTTTCCTCGAACTTCTTTCATAACAGCACCCATAAGCATACCTAACGCGTTTTTGCCCAGCTTTTCAATCTGTACTTTATTGGCGGCTACGATACGATCGACTATAGCAGATAGCTCTGTTTCGGTAAACATTTTGAACCCCAGTGCAGCAACAGCGTCTGGAACGGTTTTGTCCTCATTTTTAGCCAACCAGCTAAACACGTCTGCGATGGCTTCTTTGGCAAGTTCGCCACAACCAACTGCTCTAAAGATGCAACAGATTTGTTCATCGGTGACTTGAGCTGTGGGTATGCCTTCTCGTTGAAGGGCTTTTAGGGTCTCGGTTAGAAAGGCGGCAATGGTGGCAGCTGATACCCCACTCGTTTGTGCGGTTTCTTCAAATAGACTTAGATATTCAGAGTCGAGGAGTTGTTTAGTGAGTTTTTCGTTTAGGCTATATTGGTTGCTGAGACGTTGGAATTTTTTATCGGCGGATTCGGGCAGATGATTCTGTATATGTTGTACTAGTTGGGAGGTTAGGGGTTGGGGTGGGATGTCGGTTTCGGGGTACATGCGAGCGGCGCCGGGGCGGGGACGCATGTATCGGGTGGTGCCATCGTCTTTGGCTGTGCGGGTTTCTTGGGGAATGCCTAGGCAGGCTTCTTGGGCACGGGTTAGGACTGCTTTGAGGGCGTCTTGGCTGTTTTGGGCTGTGTCAGCTACAAAGACAACGGCATCGGTTGGGTTTGCTTGCACTGCTTCGCGCAGCAAAGTGATTTCTTGGGGGGCGATGCCATAGTTTTCGAGGGTTTCATCGGTGTGAAATATACCGCCGACGCGGCCCCAGAATTTGGCGCGGTCACTGAGTTCAGATCCAAAGCGGAAGTTAGGCATCAGCTCACGTCCCGTCAAGCCTGCAAAGCCGGGGAGTTTAACGGCAAAAACGGTTTGGTTTTTGTCGAGGGCTTTGCGCAGGATTTTGCTTTTTGTTGTTTCAAAGATGTGTGTGACCTCAATAAGGTCAGCTTGGAGTGTGTTGGGGGTTATGTTGCGGTTGGCAAGTTCGTCTTTTATGGCAATTAAACCCAGCTGGCGTTGGGCTTCATATTCCACAACGGTGGCGATTAGATCTAGGGTTTGTACGCCTTTAATTTCAATTAGTGCCCCATTGGGTAAGGATACGTTTAGGTCTTGGCGGATTGTGCCCAAGCCTCGCATGACTTTGCCGGTGTCGCGCAGTATGCGTCCGATAGCAAATGCGACTTCTTGGGCTTCTTGGGGTGAATAAATTACTGGTGCAGTGGTAACCTCAATTAGGGGGATACCTAGTCGATCTATGCGATAGCAGGTGGTTTTGTCTTCATGGGTGGTGGTTTTGCGGGCGGAGTCTTCTTCAAGGCTGGCGGCTTGCATGGGTATGGTTTTGCCGCCGACTACTATCCAGCCGTCTAGGGCGATAATAGTTGTGCGTTGGAAGCCGGTTGTGTTTGAGCCATCAATGACTGTTTTGCGCATAACGTGAACTTCGTCCACGGGTTGCATGTTCATCATAAGTGAGACCGTCAGCACGACTTCAACGGCGTTCATGTTTATGGGATGGGGGGGTTCTTCGTCCATCTCGACAAGACAGCTACTTGTACGGTTAGCTTCATAGAGGATTTTGCTGCCTTTTTGGAACTCAAAGTATGCGGCAGGGTCAACTTGCCCAAGTTCGCTTTGTGTAGGGCGCAGACGGCGTAAAAAGGTGATGCTGGGTTCTTCTTTGAACAGCTCAGGTGAGCAACTGCAGAATAGTTTGCTGTTGACCTTTAGTTGTTGGTGGATTTCTAAGCCGACTTTTAAGCCGATTTTGGTGTAATCAAGGGAGGGTTGTTTAGACATGGGGGTTTGCCTCATAGTGGAGTGTTTCTTCTTGGGGTAGGGTGCGGGTTGAATATTCGCCTGCTATGTTGGTTTTTAGCAGGGTGGTGGCTTGTTGGGGATCCTCGGTTTGGCCTAGGGCCCACATCAGTTTGACTAGGCCGGTTTCAGGGAACATATCTTCTAGGGGAACTATACCTATGTCAAGTAGGTCTCGGCCTGTATCGTAGATGTTCATATTGACTCGTCCCCAGATGCACTGGGAGGCCATTGCAACCACTATGCCCTGGGCTGTGGCGCGTTTGAGGCTCTCAAAGCAGAATTTGCTCACATGGCCTAAGCCTGAGCCCTCTAAGAGGATGCCGCGCATGCCGCGTTCGACATAGAAGTCGATGATTTCGGGGTTAAGGCCGGGGTAGAATTTGATTAGGGCGACTTTGTCGCTGAAATTGGGTTTTAGGACGAGTTGGCGGTTGGGATCACGTTTGGTGTAGTTGGTTGTGGTCATGTTAATTTGGAGGTTTTGTATTTTGGCTATGGGTGAGTCATTGATTGAGTGGAAGGTGTCTCGGCGGCTTGTGTGGCATTTGCGCACTTTTGTGCCGCGATGCACCGCTATGGCGGTGTCTGAGATGGTGTCATGCATTGCTAAACCTACTCCAGCAAAGGGGGCTTCTCCTGCGGCTTTAACTGCGCCTATGAGGTTGGTTGCGGCATCGCTACTGGGGCGATCTGAGGAGCGCTGGGCACCCACGAGAATAACGGGTATGGGCAGGTTTTGTAGCGCGAAACTCAGTGCGGCTGAGGTGTAGGCCATGGTATCGGTACCATGTGCAATGACGATGCCGTCGGTGCCTTTTTGGATTTGTTGGGCGACTTTGGTTGCGAGTTCGCTCCAGTCTTGTTGGCGCAGGTTCTCGCTGTAGATGCTAAAGACGATTTCTGTGTCCACTTGGGAGATATCGGCAAGCTCGGGTACAACTCCGTAAAGATCATTAGCCGACATGGCTGATCGGACTGCGCCTGTGCGGTAGTCAACTCGGCTAGCGATGGTCCCACCGGTGCTCATGATAACAACATGTGGAAGGGAGGGGTTTTGTTTGGGCAGGGGGGGCGGGGCAAAAGTGGGTTTGGTGCCTTGGCCGATTTTCTGCACAAAGAGATCGTCGGTGGCTTGGATACCTATATTGTAGCCGCTTGACATTTTTATGATAATAGCAGATCCATCGCCAAAGCGTGGAATTAAAATTCCTTCATATGTTTTGTCTTTGCGTACAAGTTTTATGATATCGCCGACACTGCAGTCTGCTTTTTTTAGCAACTCAAGTGCTTTGCCTCTATAGCCTAAAGCTTCTAGTTCACTCATCTCTTGTTAGCCTCTTTGAAACATAAACTCCATCACGCTCATAACCCAAGCGCATGTAGTATCGTCTTGTTCCTAGCGCACTAATAACTAAAAGCTTTTCCCGCCCAAACTGGTCCCTTGCAATACGTTCGGCCTCTGCTAGGAGTACCTTGCCATAGCCTCTATGCTGCCACTCTCCATCAGGCCGGCCTCCAACGGGGACCAGAGGACCATAAACATGTAATTCACGAACTATGGCTGAGGGAGTTTGGGTGATTTCGGGTCGGTGGGCCTTGGGGGAAGGGATACGCAACCGTAAATAGCCCAGCAATACATCGTTTTTGGGGTCTTCGACGGATATGAAGATCTCCGTACCCTCCGATGCAACATATTGCTGGGTTAGGATTTGGATGTTTGTTAGTTCGGGTTTGATGTGGTCAACTTGTAATCTGTGGCCTACTTCGCGGCAACGGATGCATTGGCAGTGTAGGCCTTGTTTGGCGAGGGTTTGTTGGGCGAGTTCGCGAAGATTACTTTTTTTCACGCCTGCCAAAATGAGGCCGGCTGGAATGTCTCGTTGGACGCGCATTACTCGAACCCATTTTGGGATAAATTTTTTGATTTCAGCAATTACCTCTGCGGCTTGCTCGGTTGTGTAGGGGTAGTAGGTGCCGTTTTGGTACCATTGGTTGGCTTTGGTGCCCTCAATGGCTAGACAAGGATAAATTTTTATCATATCGGGCATAAATGCGGGGTCAGTAAAGATTTGTTGAAAGATTTCTAGGTCTTTTTTTGGGTTGCTGCCAGGCATGCCAGGCATTAGGTGATAGACAATTTTTAGTCCGGCGTCTTTAGCTATGCGGGTGGCCTCAATCACATCTTGGGTTGTGTGTGTTCGGCCTACTAACTGATAAATTTCATCGTTGGGGTTCTGTACGCCTAATTCGATGCGGGTGACGCCCATATCAAGCATAATATCGATGTGGAGTTGTTTTGCCCAATCAGGACGGGTTTCAACGGTTATGCCAACGTTGCGGGTTGTGCTGATTTCGGCATTGGCTTTGGCCTCTTTGAGATCAAAGGAGGGTTTGCCTACGATTCCATCTAGGCAACGTTGGATAAACCAAGTTTGGTATTCTAGGGGTGTGGCGGGAAAGGTTCCGCCCATTACAACGAGTTCGATTTTGTCGACTTTGTGTCCGATTTGGGTTAGCTGTTCAATTCGGCTTGTGACTTGGCTGTGGGGATCAAAGCTGTTTTGGGTGCCGCGCATGGCTGCGGGTTCGTGGCCTGTGTAGCTCTGGGGGGAGCCTAAAGTGGGTCCGCCGGGGCAGTACGCGCAGGGTTCAGGCTGGGGACAGGGATAGGGTTTAGTCATAACGGCAACCACGGTGACACCGCTTATGGTTCGCGTAGTTTTTCGCTTTAGAAGCGGCAAAAGCTGTTGGGTTTCTTTGGGTGTGAGTTGGCTTATCAAATCGGCACTTGAGGGAACCTTTTCTAGGTGATGTTTGCCTGCAATTTTGATTTTTAGGCGGTTGACATCTTCTCTGGTAGGTGAGGACATTGCGAGAAGTGTTTCAATGATTTCGCGAAGCGCAACTGTGTTTGTCAAGATTTAGATAACCCAAATATTGTTAATACTAAGAGTAGATAACTACACCGGTTTACACTATGAAATTTACGTTGGTTAAAAGCCCAAGTACACCTAGATAATGATGGAAAGAAATAAAGTGGTTTAAAGCTTACATCCAGTTTTGCCCAGGTTTCCGTTGCAGAACGACACGTTTTTCATAGTTGCGTCTGCTACGGTTTTTGGGGCTTGGAGAAGTCCTTTCACGAGCCTCAATTTTAGGAGTTTGATTCCTTACTTTCCCGGCTTTTGAGAGTGAACCGTGAGTTGGCATTGTTTTACATCCTTTTTCACAATAAACATTGAGGACACACTTAAACCTTTAGCCCAAAAACCATGAACAAACCAGACAACCACACACATCAAAGACAAAAACCAAATTTAGATGCAACTCTAAAAAAAGTGGAATATGGACGGCATAGCCGATTGATTCCCACCAGTTTTACAGAGTGACCCAAGTTTATTGTTGACGAGCCATCTGACAGACCTTGAGCAGGCACCCGTTTGCTGTTGGACTACCGCACCACACAGCCAAGCACCTCAAATATGCATGTCCAGCCCATTAGAGCAGAGTCTTTCACATGCCGATTTTACCGCTGTTTTAACCGCATGCTTCAATGCTCCAATGCATTGCATCAGCGATCTGCATAGAACTATTTAGCACTGGACCGATTTAAATTTTGCGACAAATACAGCACAAAATAACACATAAATGCACCAATTAAAACAAAACTATTGAGCCCACACAAACAACCCAAAAACCCAACCCAAGCCCAAACCTCAAGACAAACAACAAACAGAACTCCAAGAAGATAACAGAAAACAAGGTCCACCGTTTTGGTCGGCAATGTATTTATTGGTAAAAGCAATGGAATAGTAACCTATCATGTGCAGGGGTCGCCAAGCCAGGTCAACGGCGTAGGCTTCAGGAGCCTATCCTGCAGAGGTTCGTGGGTTCGAATCCCACCTCCTGCACTTCACACAAACAAATAGGAGAGTGTTTATATTTGAATGATGGTGTAGTGTTTTGAGTTGGTATTGTGTTTTGTCCAAAGTGTAAAAGCTCTCATTCAGTAAAAAATGGTCATCACCATGGCAAGCAGCGCTACAAA
>JAIRQQ010000108.1 GCA_031256395.1 Nitrososphaerota archaeon | reverse complement strand
CAGACTTGTGGTATGGTGTGACCTTTCTGTTTGTAGACTATGGCTGCTTCTCGAAAATCTACACTATACGTCATAACAACACAATAGCATAACGCAAAATTTAAACTAGTCTGCTATATAAACTCCGCCACCATATTGAGCATCGCCAGTAACGCCGCCTGTATAGATGTTGTTTTCTGTGATCTCGCCGCTATTTAGGATAAGTGCGGCACTAAAATCAACATATACTCCTCTGCCCAGCTCACCACTGGCATGAGTAACAATGATGCCATCAAGCACCAATTTACCCCCGCCCGCAACATGAATAGTATTCATGCCCTTTGGTCCAATAAGTTTCATAGCTGTGGTGCCCTTGCTTATCAGTACAACATTTGCATTTGCAGATATGGTAAGCGGGGTGTCTGTAAGAGCAATATCTTTGGCTAATTCAATAACATACTCTGATGTTACACCCCTAGCGGCCTCAACAGCCGCTCTGAGTTCTTGTGCGTTATTAACAGTTTTATCCACTGTGTATGTTGCTGAGGCAAAGGTTGAACTGTTGTTATCTGTTGTTGTATAAACAACAGTTAAAACCAACACCAGCACAAACATTAAGGAAAAAAGTGTGAAAACTCTTTTTCGATGATGTTTTTGTAAGTTGCTTTTAGAATTGGTGTTTGTGCAGGTGTCTAGTCTTTTGTTTAATTTTTGGTCAAACATTGCTTTTCACATGTGTACTGTTGATGAGTGATTGATTTAATGCTAATTATGAGAACAAGGTGTTCAATAGTTAGACGTCAGAAATAGAACAGTTAATACGTCATAAGCAATGTATGGCAAACAAATAGCACTTAAATTGATATTTATTCAGTACAAAAAATAGCATGCAAATATGCCTGCCCATAGAATACAGCAAAGACTTAGTGCTGTTTAACGAACGCTTAGTTGTATCATTAGCTGCGAAGACACAATTCTGCAGTGTGTGCGCATAGTCCCAATTTTACAAATTGCCCCTTCTGTTTGCTCCTTGGTATCATCGGTACGGTTCTTTGTTTATTGCAACCTTATTCGCATAACCTAAACTAAAACAGTAGCTTGCCTGTATCTGCGGTTGATATTGTGACTGGGTGGTTTGGGCTAAATTTTAAGTACTCATCAACAATAACTAGTTTGATTGAAGACGAGTTTTCTATGTACTGCAAAGGTAATCTACAATACAGCTGTTCTAGACCTACTATCGCAATTTCGGATGTACCGTTGTTGCTGTTTGGGAAGAAAAAAGCTGAGTTACAATCTGCTGAAGCGCAAACATTAACAACCAAGTCTAAACCCTGCAAACTCGTTGGACTTCCAGTTGCCAAATATGACATCGCAGAGGATAAAGTTAGATTTTTCAACAAGACAGGTTTGTCTAAGAAACGCTGGGTTGTAGCTAAAGAATTCCCAGTTTATGAGATAACCGGAATGAATCATCTTGGTAACTGGCTTAGCTTGAGTTGGAATAACGGGGTGTATTCGTTTATTCTACCTAAAGACGGCTCTTTTGCTAAATTAGTTCATCAAATTACCGAGTTGCAAGAAGCACATCAAAAAAACCTGCAGAAAACCCAGCAGGCCGAACTGCGCAAAAGTGAGCTGCGGACTGTTCTTGGCGCATCTTTGCCCATAGCAGATGGACTGTTTGATGTTTTGATGGGACTGCATAAAAAACGGGTGAACTGGCTACAAATAGAGAATTATCTGCAGGCTTTGAGCGGCACATTTAATTTTAAACCTCAAACGCTAACGCCGTTGACTCTAGATTTTTCCAAAATTGCCCTAGCGGTTCAAAATCAAGTTGCCAAAGAAACCGCCCAAGAAGCATTTGCCCTCCTTGGGATCATTTGGGCGTACTTTAGCCAACTGGGATCCCAAACAGATTTAACAGATAGTGTTCCAAACTCTGGACAGGTCCGCAATGTTGTTTTGGCATATTTTACGTTAAACGATCTTTGGTTTGCCAAGACCATAGGCGGAGCAGATACCCAAAACGAATTTGACGCATTTAAGGGTCAACTCGCGGATTTGGCGGCCCAAACCCCCTTTAGAGCAAATGCCGACGAATTTCTCCCGGTGGTAGAAAATGCCGCTAATTCTTGGGATATTTGGGATGCCCGCATATTATTTAGCGAACGCCTCAAACAGCTCTAACTGGCTAAAAATCATTGTTGAGTGCATTGTGTTTTTGGCTGATTGTGTTGTGTGTGATTTGCTAAAAAGTCCTATATTGCATGATTTGTGGGGTATTTTTGTTTATTTGCACTATTTTTTCAAAAAGCTTATAAGCACTTGATTAATCTTAAGACTTGTTAGTGGCGGGGTATCTGGTTGAGGCTGAAGGTAATCAGCATCAAGCACTTTTATCCGTTTTCGAAGCCCTCTCATATCTCCTCGAACTCGGATGACGCTGACCCCAACCAATCAGCCAGAAAAACTCCCCTAACATCTCAATAAAAACTATCGACGCTTAATATGAAACTCTTCTAGGATATCTTTGGCTTTCTCTCTTCGCTCTCTATGACTCTCTAAGAAACGGTTGAGTTTTTCCAAGATATCTTTTTTACACTCACCACACAACATCTCTCCACCCCGACATTTGCGTTCTTTCTCTGCGAGTTCTTTTAGATCTTCCTCAAAGAGATAGAAATAATACTGGAAAATACTGCAAATACTTGGATCAGCACCATCTTTGCGCTGTTCTGCCGCAGTCCCCTTGCCGCCTGTGAACGCATTCCAAATTTTCTTCTTAACTACATCGGGCATATCCATGGTAAATATGCTGGTCTCGGGCATTGAAGCACTCATTTTTCCACCTGCACTCAGCCCAGGGAGAAACCGACAATGAATTTGCGCCGGCTTATAGTACCCCAGCTTTTGCGCAACATCCCGGGTTACTCTCCAGTAGGGGTCCTGATCAATGGCTGCAGGAATCAATGCAGGCACATTTTCACCTGTGAGTTTTTTATGTATAAAACAGGGTGCCGCTTGAATAGCTGGCCAATATACCCAGCCTATGTTAGTGCTGTCTTGAAAACCAAAGGTGCTGCGTGCAGTGCTGTAGGTGATGCGTTTGGCAACTTCAAGGGTGATGTCGTAGAACAAATCGATATCTTTGGTGTCATAGATTATGAACGTATCATCCGGCTTAAATCCCAACGCGATAAGATCAAGCGCATTTTCATAGCTCCAGCGCTCGGTTTCCTTTAGGTTTCTATCATCACCCACCAGATATTTCTCATCATCAGTGATTTGGAAATAGAGCCGGGTTTTGAATTTCTGCTGAAGATGTAGTGTAAACATCCAAGGTACCAAATGTCCAATGTGAACCGGTCCGCTTGGACCTCTGCCTGTGTAGAGCACAAACTTGGTGCCCTTGTCGTAGAGATCAAGAACCGTATCTAGGTCACGATGGCTGAAGAAAATTTTCCGTTCCAGCTGCAGGTGTAATTTATCGGTATGTTTTTCCATACGACTCAAAAGCTGCGATGTGAGCGGCTGGGTGCCAAATTCTTTGATGAGGCGTTCATAGTCAATTTTGCCCTTGACTTCCCAAGGCGTAACAATCATTTCATTATTAGTGGTATTATTGTTTTCTTCAGTAGCCATCTGCCGTTTCACGTCTTAATCCAAAACGGTCATTGTCATATATGCTTTTTTCGGCCAAGATGCTAACTCCAGCTTCAAATCAATCTGGTTTTTCTTTCAATCTCTCACAGAAACCTTGGGTTGTTGCTCTTGGCCCTTTTTTGGGTATAGGCGGCTGGGTTTTTGGTGGTTTTGGTGGTTTGTTGTTTTGTGTGGGTTTTTGGGCAAGTTTAATATGGTTTAGTGTAATGAATTATTATAACTACAAATACAACTTGTGGTTATCCCTGACTTGATAACGTATAGAGAAGGTGGGTAAATGAATCTAAAACTTTGGGCAATAAAAAACATCAGCCAACGAACCGGACCAATTCAACTAGTTGTCGTAGACCTCGACCAAAGCAAACACTACCCTCTAAACTTTGTCTGCGTCCTACCCAGATATTTTCGAATTCTAGAAAAACGTAGCAGTAAATTCGCTAAACTCTTCGGACCCAAAAGTCATGATATGGCAAAAAAACTCTTAATCGACGCATCACACCGTGAAGATGACCCCGAAATCAAAAACCTCATAATCAAACGCCTAAGAGCCATCGAAGCAGAACAACAACCGCCCAGCCTAACTGCTGTTTAGCTTTTTTTGCCCAAAGAAAGCAAAAGAGGCAATAAATAGTTGTTTTCAACTAATCCAAACCCGCCCTGGGCTGCTGAGAATTCGTCATAGATCTTGACCTCATCAGGCACTAGATCTGGTGCAGCTATCATAAAGGGCACCGGATCACGTGTATGTGTTCCCTTCTCTATTGGGGTGGGATGATCTGGCAAAACAGCAACTGCAACCGGCTCTCTAAACCCCTCTAAAATGCGGCCCAAAAGTCTCTTATCTAAATCCTCAATGGTGTGCACTTTTAATTTGTAATCACGTACATGTCCCGCCTCATCTGGAGCCTCAACATGAACACAGACCAAATCACATGTTTTTAGCGCCTCTATTGCCGCATCGGCTTTACCCTCATAGTTAGTATTAGCTAAACCTGTGGCGCCCTCTACATTTATAATATCCATACCTGCATAAGCACCCAAGCCCTTAACAAGATCAACCGCAGAGATAACTGCTGATTTTATACCAAATTTCTCTCTAAGGGTGGGCATGGCCGGTTTTTTTCCTCCTCCCCAGGGCCAAATCAAATTACCCATCCGCTTACCCGCTTTTTCTCTAGCAATGTTGACGGGGTGATTGCACAATATGGCCCTAGAGCCCTCAATCATATCTCTTAGCAGTTTTGCGCTGTTTTCTGCCTCGGGCACTTTGGCTTTGGGCATCACTGAGTTGATGCTTTGGCCTGTAACATCATGGGGCGGGTTGCACAAGATTTGTTCGGGGTGTGAAAAGTTGCGCATGATTAGGTAGTGGCGGTAGTCTAATCCGGGGTAGAATTCAATTTCGCCGGGTTTGCCGTAGACCTTCTTTACTGCATCAAGGAGCTGGGTGGCTTCCTCAGTTGTTATGTGGCCTGCAGAGTAATCTGCAACGGTGTTATTTTCCTCGGTTATGATGTTGCATCGATAGGCGGTATCCTCACTGCCCAAGACAATGTTTCTTGAGGGTACTTCTAGTGCGCCTCTGCCGGTACAGTAGATACGTGGATCATAGCCTAGCACTGAGCATATGGCTACATCTGAGCCAGGGGTGCATTCGTCGGGAACGTTTTTGATTAACCCGCTTTTGCCTCTGGCGGCTATGGCGTCCATGTTTGGTTTAACGGCTGCCTGAAGGGGCGTTTTGTTGCCCAGCTCGGGAATTGGATAATCAGACATTCCATCGCCTATGACAAGTAGGTACTTCATAATACTCACGTGTGAGGGATGTTAATGGTGTTTATGTTTATCTGCCTATTGCCCTCAACGCTAAAAATATCTTGTTTTCACTTTTAGTTACCCCTCCCCTCTGTAGATGTGTTGTTGGTTCGCTTGTTTTAAATATCTCCTGCTACAACATCATCCTAAAGCTGTGAATAACATGTCAGAAGACACCGACATATCAGAAGAACAAGAAGAGCAAGAACAAGAAGAAACCTCTGAGCCTTCAGCTGCGATGCAGCAGATCGAAGAAAATAAAAAGAAATATGAATTTATCGAAGATTTGCCCGGTGTCGGTCCAGCAACTGCGGGAAAACTTCGTGAGCTAGGCTATCATACCGTTGAATCGGTGGCAATGGCAACTAGTCGTGAGTTAGATCCTGTTGGTGTTAGTGAAAAAAAGGCGTTTCAAATTATCCAAGCGGCTCGTTCTTCAATTGGGCTCTCCTTTATTCGTGCTGATGAACTCTACAAAATGCGCAAAAGTGTACTGCGTCTATCGTCTGGCAGTAAAGCCTTAGATAAGATTCTAGCCGGAGGATTGGAAACCCAAACCATAACTGAGTACTATGGTGAGTATGGCAGCGGCAAAAGTCAAATGTGCCACCAACTCTGCATAAACGTCCAATTACCCCCCGAGCGAGGAGGACTAAACGGCGGGGTTCTATATGTGGATACTGAGAACACTTTCCGACTTGAGCGTATTGTACAGATGGCAGAATTTGCCGGCCTAGACCCCGAACAGGCTGTAAAAAACATTATTTATGCAGAAGCCTACACAAGCGATCACCAAATGTTTCTGCTTGAAAACGCCGATGAAATCATAAAAGCAAACAATATCAAACTCATCATAATCGACTCACTAACAGCCCACTTTAGAAGCGAATACATCGGACGAGAAATGTTGGCCTCAAGACAACAACGCCTAAACAAACACATGCACAAACTCACCGCACTAGCCCGCGCATTTAACGCTGTGGCCGTAGTCACCAACCAAGTTATGGCTAAACCCGATCAGTTCTTTGGCGATGCCATCCACCCCATCGGCGGCAACATTGTTGGCCACACAAGCCACACCCGCATCTATCTGCGACGCGCTTCCCATGGTCCGGTGCGTATCGCAAGGCTTGTTTCAAGCCCATATCTGCCTGAAGGAGAGGAAATACTTAAAGTCACCGAAAACGGAATAGAAGATGTCTCTGAAGAAGAGAAAGCAACTAAACCCCGTGGACGCTAAATATGCCTATCGCACAAGCCCTAGTTACCCGATACTTCCAACTCATAGTCAGCAGACAGTTCGCTGAAGCTGAACGTGAACTGGAGCGGGTCAAACAAAAAATGCAGAGAACCGAATGGAACCGCGGATACTTTCGTGCCCTCTATGGCATGTACCTATCCCGCAAAAACACCGCTGATGACTACGCCTTTTTCTCCAAAGTAGATATAACCGACAAAGTAGCCCTAAACGATTACCGCAAAGAATTCCTCACACACATGGGCAACGGTCTACACGGCGACTTTGACCGCGGATACTTTTCTGCATGGGCCGACTGTATGCGCATCCTCTCACGCATGAACATCCCTGCACCCGAAAAAACCGGCGAAAAAATCGAAACCACAAAAGGCGACAAAAGCCAAGCCACCATTGCAAACTTTTTAAAAGAAGCCAAAGAAGCCAAAACCCAAGACCAAAAAGAAGAAGAAGAAGAAGAAGCCGCAGAAGCAACAGAAGACGCCAAAGCCCCAGATCAAACCACAGAAGAAGCCAAAGATCCAAAGGTCAAAGATCCAAAGGTCAAAACATCCAAAACCAAAGATCAAACAGCAGAAGAAACCAAAACAAGCAAAAAAGAAGAATAATCCTTCTCTTTTCTAATCTGGTTCAAATGGGCCTCAAACCCCAAACAACCGCACTAAAACCAACTAACATACTAACTTATTTTAAAACATACAAAGGAAAAGAAGAAAAAGAATAAACGGTTTCTACAAATAGATCTGCATTGCAGTGTAGAAAATCACAAGGAAGGCTATCCATGCAAAGAAGTATATGCCTATACCTGTGCTTAGAATCTTTGATTGCGTCTCTACTTTGCTCTTAAAAACGCCCCGCAGGACATAGTATGTTATAAGATAGATGAGTATGGCTACCGATATACAGTTAATCAATGACGTAACACCAATTGTGCTAGCAAAAACAAAATGCGCTAAAGCCGCAGTTACACTGCCTGTGACTAAACCCAATAAGGCTCTAAGCCAGTAAAGCTGAACGATAGGAGTCATCTAAACCTAATCCTTGGCACACTATATTTTGTGCCCTCTTAAAAACAATACCCAAGTATTAACCATTTCTACACTGTAAAAACCACCATTTACAAACGGTTAATTAATTTATAGCCAACACTATACAGCTAAACGGTGCCCGAATTGGCTAAAAAAGAACTCACAAGCTTTGACATATCCGCCGCAGTCAAAGAACTCCAACCCATAATTGCTGACTCAAGAGTGAACAACATCTACCAATTCGGCGAAAAAGACCTTATCTTTAAACTCCACAAAACCGACCAACCCCCCCTGCGCATCGTAATAGAAGCAGGCAGACGACTCCACAGCACCAGCTACGCCGAGGAAAGCCCCGCAGAACCCCCACCCTTCTGCATGCTCATGCGACGCTACCTCCGCGATTCCTGGCTAAGAAAAATCGAACAATACGAATTCGAACGTATTATAACCCTAACCTTTGAAACCAAAACCGGCCTGCTCAACTTGGTAATCGAGCTGTTTGGCGATGGTAACATGATCCTCACAAACGACCAAGGCATTATCATCCAAGCCATGCACTTCAAACACATGCGCGACCGCGACATCAAACGAAGCCAAATCCTAATCTATCCCCCCGCAAGCGGCAAAAACCCCTTCCAAATCACCCCCAAAGAACTCCAAGAGAACATAAAAAACGCCGGCGACACCGAAATAGTACGCGCCCTCGCCAGATCTTTAGGCATAGGCGGCATATACGCCGAAGAACTACTACTCCGAGCCGCCATAGAAAAAACCACAAAAAGCCAAGACCTCACCCAAACCCAAACAACAACC
>JAIRQQ010000092.1 GCA_031256395.1 Nitrososphaerota archaeon | reverse complement strand
TAAAGAGTGCTAATATCGTTTGCTACAGAGGTTACCTTATCACTGCTTTCTGCAAAAACCTTCAGAGAAGTCACTATTCCAACATTATCTGTTAGTGTTTGCGCTTCTGAGAGCGCCATATACACATATTGATTATCCTCTATGCCAATGGGTTCATAAATCCCTATCACTTCAAAAGAGTTATCTAAAATGTTAACTGTGTCTCCAACGGTTTTGCCAAAGTATGCGGAACTGTTTTGACTTAACACAACCTTACCTATGTCTCCTGCTTGGAGGTTTCGCCCTTGGGTTATATTTAGAGGCAGAACGGGATAATTGTTAATTATTTGTTCGCTAAGAGGTACACCATAAATTATGTAGTCAGGGACTAACATTTCAATACCTCTGCTTTCATCTTCTTGGACTACTCCATTCGCAATCAGGGTGGGATATACTGTTTGGGTGCTTCCTTGAGCTACTTGAAGTATCGGTACAACAGTTGCAACTCCAGATATTTTTGATAAGTCAGCGTAATCACTTTCGTTCATGGGTTTTTTTTCTCCTCCGCTTAGTCTGGTTCCGCCGAATTGTTGATTTACGCCTTGTTGATGTCCTGCTGAACTGCCCGGTGACACCATTACTGGACCTGAGGAGCCACTGGGTGTTAGGCTACAGTCTATTTGGGTCATAGTTTGGTCAATTGTTGCCTTGGTTTGGTTGATCAAATTTTCCATGTCACCTGTTAGGTTTTGTGTCGCGGCTTGGTTAGCACTTATGCCTGCGGGTATGGTTATCATTATGGCCATACAGAAGCTCAAGGCAATGATTACCAGGGAGGCTCTGATTTTTCGTCGGGCGAGGTTTCTAATTGCTCTTGAAAATATGCCCATTTATGTTCCTCCAGGTAGATGTGTTTTTGTAGGGTGTTTTGTTTTTTGAGTTGTTATTTTCACTTTGTTATTCTCCCATCAACTTAGTTACTATCGCATATAGTAACCATTTATGCGTCCATTTAAGTATTACTATCACTAATAGTAGTTACGAGTATTGAACAGATAAAAATAACCGACAACACACCCAGAGAAAAACAACACTAAAAAGGCGGATGCCCCAAAGTTTTCAAAATGTGATTACCGCCTTGATGAATCACAAAAGTATTGTCCATTTGAACATCCACAGGGTTAAACACACCATGAGAGGTGTATATTAGGCCCTCCGAGAGTTTTTCACCAAAGAGCTTCTCACCAACTGCCCCCTTATGAACTCTATAACCAGCCAACTCTACAAGATGATCCTGATCACTGTTAGCATAACATAAATGTTGCAGTTCAACAACTGCATAACTAGACAATACAAAAAGAGAAATAAGCACCAAGGACAATAAAAGAACCTGAGCTACTGCTTTTCGACTCAATCGCGTATTTGATTTCTGAGGGGCAAAGATATTTCTCAAGCGTTTATCTAAACGTGGATGTGTTGCAAATATACCTGACCGATACAGTACAGAAGAAGTAACAAAGAGACCAGTAGAAGCTTTTGCAAATACACCGGTTGCAGGCAGAGTTTTTATGGAAGCACATATTTTTGTCAATGCACTACTAAGAACTTTTGGTGTGTCAAGTAAAGCAATTGCACCCTCATCAGCAAACAGCTCCCTTCGACGTTGAACCTCAGACACAGTGATAAACGCCAAGGGATTAAAAAAGGACATAGCTGTCAGAGCAGAGGTAAAGATTTTGAAGAAAAAATCATTATGCTTAACATGGGCCAGCTCGTGCAGGGCAACAGCTGTTAGCTCATCTTTATCTAACAATTCAAGTATTCCAATGGAGAAAACTATTGTTGCCCCCCTACCATAACCTATAGTGAAAGCATTTGAACGCAGATCCTCAACTACACCAATTTTTGGACATGCAATCCCCATCTTCTTAGACGACTCAGAAACCATCGCCTGCAACCATGGCTGTTCATCAGAACAGAGCGGTATAACACGGAGAATACGACTAGCAATACGGTCATCAGCAATAAGCATAGATACCGCAAATAACACCCCCATTACCAGCCCAACTATACAAAGGATACCTGTAACTGACAAAGTGGAAACCTGATGACCAGAAACCAAAAAACCACCACTAACCAAAGGCGCAACATGATCTGCCAACACTAAAGGCGGCACAGACCTAACATCCACCACGCTTTGCTGAAAAGTAAACGAAGGAAAAAACACCGCCATGACAAGTAAAGGCACAATTAGTGGAACAACATACAACCCACTCTTTACTCTTTCACTTATAAAAGGACAGAATCTGATAAATACTTTAACACATACAAACGATAAAACAAGAAAGACCACTGAGAAGAAAAAGGCTGGCTGAAGAACTTGAAGAAATACACCGTCAAAGCTCATCTAAACACTGCCTGTCCATTTATTGTTTTTTCTTGTTATTAATGCCTTTAAGTTTATCTTTAATTACTCTGCGTTCGTCTTCACTTAGGCTGGTTTCGTCTACTATGCAGTTGGCAACTATGTCGCCAAAGTTGCCAATAAGGCTTGAAATAACCTCTCGGACAGCAGTTTTCTGAAAAGTTTGTTTTTCAAGTGCCGGCCAGTAAACGTAGTATAGGCCGCCTCGGCCTTTCTCTATTTTGCGATCTAGGAGGTGTTTTTCATATAGTCGATCCATGGTGGACATGACGGTTGTGTATGCTATGGTTTTTGTTTTTTTAAGGGCTTCGTAAACTTCTCGAACGGAAACAGGCTTTTTTTCTGCGCTCCAAATTGCTTCCATAGTGTTAGCTTCTAGTGGGCCTAAAAAGGTCTCTATTGCTTTGCCCTCAATGTTGTATTGTGAAACTTCGGGTTTTTTGTCTTCCGTCACGATTAACAACCAAACATTACTATTGTCGATAGTAGCTATTTAATCTTGTGTGAAAAAAACAGACCAACCCAAAAAGAGAGCAACCAGTACACCACAACAGCCAAGAGTAACGGCAGTTAGTACTTAAAACCTTTAGTTTATTGTTTCGCGTAAAAATAAAATACCTGGAAACCTTAACGCTGGGTGCAGTATCCTCTTACCAGAGTAACTGCACCACGACGGAGCGTGATGTCACTCAACCACCAATAGAGGTGAAAACGCCACCCATACCAGAGACGTATGACTCACATTGTCCGACTAGAGATTTAGCTCTCTCAGTAAAGAGAACTAAAACCCCAGAACCCATACTGAGGTATCAAACCAACATTAGCATACATCGTTATTAATGTTTAGCAGGGGTTTGCCCGCACTAAACAAGCCGCAGAAAGGAAGAACACCAAGGAGAGCATAACTGCAACTCAACTATATTTGAATGGAATATCTTAATAAATTTTTAGCAAATACTCCAAGATCAACATTTGAAGTAAAGCCATACTTGCAAATACAAAGAAACCTAAACGGTTGTGTTGCCCATTCCGCTAAGTTTGATGCAACAACAACCGGAGACACAGTCCATGTTTGGAGGCATAAGACAGGTGTAAGTTAATACTATGCAGTACACTTTAAAACTTTTTTGGATCAATGCGTTTCTTTGAATAAATCATCCAGTATATCTAGAACTTCTTGATAGCTATCGGTGCTGTAGATGTTTTTGCCGGTGGTGATGAGGTAGAAGCCCTCTTGGGATTTATAAATTTCAACTTTGATGCCCATACAATATCACCGCTGGTTAGCCAAGGTTGAGTAGAGCGGAAGGTAATAAATCCGTCGTTTCCTCTAAGCAGATCTAACGAAATATGTTCAGTTTTAAAATAAAATGTTTGCTTTACTGGCTCAGGCAGTTAAAAACATTTTCAAAATATTGCCGAGGGTGGGTGAGGCACTGGATCGGGCAGAAGGGAGCAAAGGGGAAGGAGCGAAAGACTGCCAGATCCAGTGCCCTTGATGGGAGCTTAAATGGTGTCTGTTAGGTGAATAGGTGAGATCTCCCACCACACCACCGTCATAACCCTATAACACATTGTTTGATTTAATGCTAAGTGTACGAACAAACCGTCCAGTTACTAGACACATGTCAAATAATTCAGAAATAACAGGAACATATGCTGAACATATTGTTCAAAAATTAGACATTTATATGCGTGAATTTATCGTGACGTCAACAACAATAACAAACACCTTAAATCCCCAGCCGCCCATAACAACTTGGGTGAAGAGCGCCTGTGAAACCTCCAACCAACATTGCAATTCACAAACACACACCCAGGAGGAAGAGAAGGAACAGAATCACCCAAATATCATCAAACCTTGCTTGGATTGAAAGATAATTCCCGCATCATTCTCAAAAAGAGTCTACATTCAACACCAAAATCTCCACATACATCTGGAATTTTCGGATACCTGACTAAACCACCCGCATGCAGATTACCATAGGCCGCTCCAAAGTTATAAGAGCATAATTATACACACTGCACACGCAACAAGCCACGGATCAGCTATTTTCTCATCAGACTACTCTTTTAAAGCACTTTGATTATTATAACACTTAAATGTTTACATGTCTACCTATTGAGCCGTTTCAAAGTTAGCACACTATGCACACACATTAAAGAAAATTTTCAGATGTTACAGTGTACCAGTCAATGTCGTCAGACTAATTATAGGCACTAACAGTTTTACTGGGCAATCTTATGCTGTGTACTAAAATTATTGCGGAATCGTTTGTAGCTATGATGTGAGTATAGCAATTTGACGTTTTATAGTCTGTAACCGCAGTGTTTAATCCAGCCTTCAACATCAGCGCCATTATGTGGTCAATGCTTCAGAGATGACTCGATACAAATCATCCAAAGCGCCATCTTTGACTTTACGCAAAGATATCGTTAACTAAATAATGTTTTGTTGGGGTATGGTGTATGTGTTGGTTTTGTTATGTTTTGTACCAAGTGCGGCATGAGAAGGTCTTAAAGTCCGGTTTTGTTAAAGGTGAACAAAGATACAGATGCAAAGAATGCAGCAGACAATTCGTACCCACCAGACAACACGGCAAAACCCAAACACAAAAACTAACAGCCATACTCATATACATAAACGGCCTGTCTCTGCGCACCATAGCACGACTAATACACGTAACTGCAACAGCAGTTCTAAAATGGGTCAGACAATACGCCCTTTTAAACTATCAAAAACCCCAACCCCAACAAAACAACAACACCCCCATAGGGATAGAGTTAGATGCAGTGTGGTGGCATTATCTGAGGTCAAAAAAATAAGCTTTGGATTTGGAAAGCATATTGTCGCACTACCCATCAGCTCCTTGACTGGGAATGTGGGAGTAGAGATAGCAAAACACTTCAGCGGATGCAAGATAGGCTTCACCAATGGAATGTAGGGGTGTTTTTTGCTAATCATTGGGAAGCTTATGCCGAGCTTATTCCACAAAACTTGCTAATTCAAACAAAAGCTAAGACACATGGAGTGGAGCGGGATAATTTTCGTCAGCGGCATTGGTTTGCACGGTTTAGGCGAAAGACGTGTGTTGTTTCCCGTTCACAACAGATGGTTGATTTAACTATGTCGTTGTACGCAAAGTTTTGGGTCAACAGCACATTCACCGCTACAACATTATTTAGTTGACACTCTCCTAAAGGTAACCCCGCAGAACGCAAACAATCGGCTGGGTTTTTGGTTGCTGCTGTTGGGCTACTACGGGTGCTACGCTTGCTACACTTTACAGACGGGGGGGATCTCTGAGGAGTATAGGAAATTTTCGCGTATAATTTAAACCGCAACTATGATAGGGTGTGTTGCTGATGGGTTTATCATGAGGCGACTAGTTTAGAAGCGCTCCATCAAAAAACTTTCGTTCTGAAGAGGCTGCACTAACCGGCACCCCTCCTCTAGGAGCTTGATCATTTCTTGCTCACCATGCGCAACAACATGCCGCCCCCGACAAGAAACCGAAGCACCCCTTTTTACTTCAGCCGCTCCATAGGTATCTTCTTTAAATTTACGAAAAACCTCCAACCCCTCCTCAATAGTCTCAGCCCTAGCCAAAACATTCTCTAACTTTTTAATCTCCTCATCCGAACAACCATTCAACCTAGCAAAGTCAAGCAGCATCTGAGAACGAAGCGCCTTCTCCTCAGACTTAGTCGGATAAACAGTGAGATACTTGAGGGCTTTTCTATACTCTAAGAGGTGAAATTGCTCCTCAGCATGAAAATAGCTCATATCCAAATAGAGCCCTCTATGACCCATCCACTTCTCACGATAAGAAGCATCCACCCCAATACAATTACTCCGAAAATACTTCCGCAACGTATGAACATGAAGCACATAGAAACGATTAGACTTTTGAGCTAAACCAACCCGCTTAAGGATCCGATAATACACCTTCTCCCAAGCCTCAACACTAAGAAACTTACCCTTGTAGGCATAGTCGCCTATAAGCGGACTCTGAGCCGTCAAGGTTTCGCCATGGGTTTGACGTTCTAAGAAATAGGCTTGAAGCGTAGCTTTAGCCTCAGGAGTTATCCAAGTAACAAAGAGACGTCCGGCGGCGCGGCCTCGATTACTAAACTTTCGACCAGCTTTACGCGCAACAGTAATGCGGGCCACATCAGAATAAGAAGACAGATCAACATCACCGATTGTAAGGGAGAGCAGGGTTCCAATGCGTAGCCCTGAGCTTGTGGCGGCAAAAATAACAAAACGATCCCGTTCGCTTCCAGCGTTGTTAAGTATTCGGATCAGCTCCTCTTTGGTGGGAGCGCGATCTTCTTCTCGAATCTCAGTGGCTGTGGGCAACTCAATTTTTTTCCAATTAACCTCCACCCCGTTTAAATCAAGCCACTTCTTAATCCCAAACACATTACTCCTAGTAGTGGAGTGACTTAATCCTAGGCCGTTGGGTTTGTCTGCTAGGGCATAATCAATATAACCATCAACCTTAGCCCCAGCATCCAAGTCACCGTTTTTTAGGGCTGTGAGGGCGGTTTCAGGGTCGGAAAAGTTGAGGTATTTGAGAAAATTCTTTACGGCGGCAATATAGGTGCTGACAGAGATTTCACTGCCTAGGCGTCTTGAGCCTGCTATGGAGTCATAGATTTTCTTTATTGAGGGATAGTTCTCGATGTATTCGCGGGCGAATTTTCTCATTTTATGGCTGTTCATGACCGTTACCTCAGCTTTGGGCGTGTAATGATACTGTACAGCCAACAGCATTTAAAGTTTATCATACGAAACCGTCAGAGTAACTCTGAGTTTTCATCCCGTGAAGTCTACTTAATGCCTTCTCATCATCCGGCAAACAGATAAGCTCAAGCAGTAATAAAAGCCTTTAAAATCAACAACCGGAATTTGGGAAGTCTTTTATTTTTGTTTTTGATAAATTAAGACAGGAGTCTAATCTTATGGAGTTTATTGGAAGTAAAACTGAAAAGAATCTCTTAGCGGCGTTTGCAGGCGAATCTCAAGCGCGAAATCGATATACCTTTTTTGCAAGTGTGGCCAAAAAAGAAGGATATGAACAAATAGCCGCCATTTTTGAGGAGACTGCCGCAAACGAGAAAGAACATGCAGAGCTGTTTTTTAAGCACCTAAAAGGCGGCATGGCAGAAATCACTGCAACCTATCCTGCAGGCATCATTGCATCAACCACGATTAATCTAAAAGAAGCCGCTGATGGCGAGAAACTTGAATGGGGCACCATCTATCCCAACTTTGCAGAAGTTGCTCGACAAGAAGGGTTTGGTGATGTTGCAAAGACATTTGCGATGGTTGCCGAGGTTGAGGTATCTCATGAACGTCGATATCGCAAACTATTAGAAAATGTCCAAGCAAGCAAAGTCTTTAAAAAAGACGCACCAACCAAGTGGAAATGTAGAAACTGTGGCATGGTCATAACCAGCTCTGAAGTACCCGATAAATGCCCCACATGCGACCACCCCAGATCATACTTTGAACTCTGGACAGAAAACTACTAAATAGTCCCTTTAGGGACCCAACATTATTTTTTTAGTTGACTACAAATTGTCACTTATTTTTTAAAGTCAAACACAAAAAATAGAACGGGAAGTAAAATACCCAAGGGTATTATGCGATGGCTAATTTTTTGGTTTCTTTGGGGGTCTTTTTTGGCAGGGAAACTTCTAGGATGCCGTCGTTTAGTTTTGCGTTTGCCTCATCAGAGCGGACAGGTTCGGGCAGATGGATTTTTCGGTAATAGGTTTGAACGGCGCGTTCATGGCGAACGTAATTTTTGTCTTTCTGATCCTCGGTATTGATTTTTTTAGCCTTTATTGTAACGGAATCCTCAGTCATTTCAATGTCCACATCATCTTTTTTAAAACCGGGTAATTCTGCGGTCAAGCGATAATTTTTTCCTTGATCCTCCAAATCTACCGATGGAACGCCTAATCTTGTGAGAGGAGCTATGGATGCACGTGCTCTTGAGGTTACGTCTCGCCCAAGTCTGGAAGACACGCCCCAGAAATCTTCAAAATCTCGTTGAAACTGATTTAACAACCGATTAAAATCATGTTGAATATCGCGTGAAGCATAAGGCATAATGTCCTCATCTGATTTTTTGAGTGCATCTCCAGATTTTTCTTTATCATCAGAATACTCTATTTTAGTTTTATCTTCAGACAAAACATAGTCACCTAAGTCTATGCAATCACAATTCGCTAATTAACATATGTGAATCTATAGTGCACTAACAAACTTTTTTTAAAACGCCCAACAACACCTGAATAGATAAATCAAATAAAACAATGACAGACCGTGAAACTAGTCATTCTTGCTTAAACACAATCTACAGATTCCAACAGACGCATATACCAAAGAAAAATACATAGACGCAGATAGCAATCACAAACAGTTAAGAGAAGTAGAAAATCACATAACATAAAAATTAAGAAAGATATTCATCCTAAGTTCTAAAGTAGATGAGAAAATATGGGAGACCAAAACACAGATCCTCTTAAGTCAAAGGGTAAAATTCAAATTACCAAAAATGGCCCCTACCTAGTTTCAGGTGACATCCCGCTTTATCGAATGGTCATCAAATGCGATCACTCAACAACACCCTCAGAGTGGATGATTACAGAAAAACTCGAAACCCAACCAAGCTATGCCCTCTGCAGATGCGGCGGGACAAACAACAAACCCTCCTGTGATGGAACACACATCAAAACCAACTTTAACGGCACCGAAACAAACAACAATACCAGCTCTTTTGAGGCAAGGGCAAAACGTATAGAGGGCCCCAAATTAACGCTCAAAGATGTGGAAATTCTCTGTGCGTCTGCACGGTTCTGTCACAGAAACGGCGACATATGGGATCAAATAGCCCAAACAGACGATGCCCAAATCAAAGATAACTGTATAAAAAACGCATGCACCTGCCCCTCAGGCCGTCTTGTTGTTGTGGATAAAGAAACCAACCAACCCATTGAGCCAAAACTAGATCAGGCAATAGGGTTAATCGAGGATCCAAGTATTGGATGTGATGGCCCGCTTTGGGTTAGAGGAGGCATTTCTGTGTATAGTGCGGAGGGCAAACTCTATGAGATTAGAAACCGCATGACGCTTTGCCGATGTGGTAAATCGTCAAATAAACCGTTTTGTGACAGCACTCACTATCCTGAAGAAAATCAAGAGGAGAGTAAAAAATGACAAAAAATCAAGTAACCCCCGAACAAGACATTGAAGCAGTATTGGAATCCAAAGATATAGCGTATGCACTGTTCTATGCCACTTGGTGTCCGTTTTCTCAGCGGTTTCTGCCTTTATTTAGTCAATATGCAAAAACCAATCCTGAGGAATGTATAAGCATACCAGTTGATTTTGAACCAAAACTAGGTGACAAATACGACATCAAATATTATCCAACTTTGCTACTGCTCAAGAAAGGTAAAGTACAAAAAAGGGTAGATGCCACGCCAGGAATTGGATTAAACAAAGAACAACTCGATAAACTCACAACCAACACATAACATATTTGCGACAAACCCAGATTGTTTGAATACACACCGTGTTTAACGCTCAGATATGTTCTGCAAGATACGCTTTGTTGCATGGCGTCTTGTTGGTTGGTTATTGATTAGGCAGAAGTTCGTTGAATTCAGAGTTGACTGCGCCATATTTGGTTTGGATGATTCCGCTTATTCTGCGCCATTCCTCGCCTATAGTGGGCCAGTTTGGTCCCATGATGATGCTGTTGCCTACGTAGTCGCTGAGTGCTCTTTCGCGTTTGACCGTGCGTTGGGTCCAGTCTACGCTTATGAGGTTGGAGCGTCGCAGATATTGGAGGTTGCGGGCTACTTGGTTAAAGTTTATGGGAGAGGATAGGATGGTGTTTAGATCATCTGTTAGAGAGCTTATGGTAAATTCGTCTTCTTCACGCAGACTTATGGCAGCGATCATGTCTTGCATGAGTTTTGCGTTACGGGTCAGGTAGTAAGCACGTTTAGGCACTAGGACTTGCTCGAGGCGGTAGGCGTTGCGTTTGTAGAACCAGCTTTTAACAAGTTCAGCTACCAGCAGATAGGCACCCATCAAGGGTACCAAAAAGGCGTAGAATATGGGAGGCGGTGCTATGAAGCCAAAGAGACGACCCAGAGGTGAGAGGGGTAGTAGCAGAGCAAAGGCTATGATGATTATGCTGCTGATTAGGAGGTATTTACTTGGTTTACTCTTCCAAAACGGCGTGCGGCGTGTTCGGATGACAAAAACAACTAGGACTTGGGATATTATGGATTCAATAAACCAGCCCGTCTGGAATAGACTCTGGAAAGCAGGATCATGCAAGAAAGCGGGATTACCCAATAGCATGACTCCGGGAACTATGGGCATGAAGATAAAGATCATGCTAAAGAAGGTCAGAAAGTCAAACATTGAGCTGACTGGTCCCAGTGATACCATGAATCGGCGTATGAATGAGATGTCCCATCGCTTGGGGCGTTCTAAGTATTCGTTGTCGACTTTGTCAGTTGTTATGGTGGTCTGGGAGAAGTCATAGAGCAGATTGTTTAGCAGAATCTGAACAGGCAACATGGGTATGAATGGGAGCAGTATGGCGGCGCCGGCGACGCTAAACATGTTGCCAAAGTTTGAAGACACACCGATTTGGATGTATTTCATGGTGTTGCCAAAGGTTTTGCGTCCCTCAAGCACACCCTCAGCTAGAACGGTAAGATCGTTTTTGGAGAGAATGATGTCTGCGGATTCTCGGGCGACATCAACAGCGTTGTCCACCGAGATTCCAACATCGCAGGTTTTTAGGGAAGGTGCATCATTGATGCCATCGCCCATGTAACCCACGACATGACCGTTCTTTTTAAGCAGAGTTATTATGCGGTCTTTTTGCACAGGGTTGACACGACAAAAGATGTTGGCTTCCTCAACAATTGCCATGAGAGCTTCATCGGTTAGGTTGGCTATGTCGTTGCCTAAGGCGACCCCTTTTATTTCAAAGCCAAGTTCCTCGCATACGCGACGGGTGACAAGTTCGTTGTCGCCGGTTAGAATCTTGAGTTCTATACCTGCGCGGCTTAGCATTTGGATAGATTGTTTAGCGGTTTCTTTGGGGGGGTCAAGAAATGCGACAAAGCCAAGAAAGATCATGTCGTTTTCGTCGTTTATGGAGTAAACATCTTTGTCTTCTTTTAGGCGTTTGTATGCTACACCTAGGGCTCGAAGACCTTGAGAGCTATAGTTGTGATATTGTTGTTCGATTTTTTGACGAGCTACCTCGTTTAGGTCTGATATGCAGTCGTCTAGCTCAAAGTAGGAGCAGACACGAAGAATTTCCTCAGGTGCGCCTTTGGCGATGAAGTAGCGTTGTTCATCGCGTTCCACCACAACAGATACGCGTCGGCGTATGAAGTCAAAGGGCACTTCGTCTATTTTTTGGTATTTGGAGGTGTCGACTTCTTTGTGTTTTAAGATGGCCTCATCTAGGGGACTGCGCAAACCAGTTTGGAAGTTGCTGTTAAGAAAAGAGTGGAGAAAGACTTTATCGTCTTCGTTACCATCTATGTTGACGTTTAGGATTAGTTTAATTTTATTGTCGGTTAGCGTGCCGGTTTTGTCGGTACACAGTACGTTCATACTACCAAAGTTCTCAATAGCTGAGAGACGCTTGACGATGACACCTTTCTTAGACATAGCCATCGCTCCTCTTGACAGGTTGATGGTGATAATCATGGGTAACAGTTCAGGGGTTAACCCAACTGCCAGGGCCACCGAAAAAAGCAGAGCATTCACCACACCTATGTCGGTGGGGTTACGTAGTGAAATAATTAGAAAGACAAAAATCACAAAAAGAAAGGTAAGCTGCATTATAAAGTAGCCAAAGCTCTTTATACCGCGCTCAAATTCGGTTTCGGGTGCTTTTTCGACGAGTTTTTTAGCGATTTTGCCGTATTCGGTTGAACTGCCAGTTTTGAGAACAACTGCAGTTGCAGAACCGCTGACAATTGAGGTGCCCATAAAACAATAGTTGTTCCAATCAACAAGTGAACCGCCCTTCTTTACCGATCCAACAATTTTTTCAACCGGAAACGATTCACCGGTTAGGGCTGATTGATTAACAAAAAGATCTTTGGCAGATATTACACGGGCATCTGCTGGGAGAATGTCGCCAGCTGAGAGATAGATTACATCCCCGGGAACGATTTCGGGAAGACTGATTTCTTGTCGTACTCCGTCTCTTATCACGGTGGCAGTGGTTGTGACTTTTTGCTTTAGCAACTCTGCAGCTTTGCTGGCCTTACTTTCTTGGTAGGAATCAAGGACTATGCTGGCAAATACGATGATTAATATGATAACCATGTTGACATGTTCATTGAGCACACCCGAAATTACTGCGGCAAACAAGAGAATGAGAACCAAGGGACTTTTGAAGTGTAAAAGAAAATCTTTAATGATAGAATGTTTGCTTTCTCCGGCAAGTTCGTTTCTACCATAAATTTCAATGCGCTCAGCGGCCTGATCAGAGGTAAGACCCTGAGGCGAGGTGTCCATACGCTCATAGAGCTCTTCTAGTGAAAGCCCCACAAGTTCATCGGAGCTCAAAACGGGCTTTATAGCAACAGCTGAAGAATCGCTAGATGAGCTGTGCTTGTTGTTTAATTGTTGTTTTGCCATAAGCCCGCAACCTAAGGCTATAGTAGAACACTACTTTTAAAGGGATTTATCAACCATAGCCACCAACTCGGATGACACTTGAGCTTAGCGACAACCTACAGGCAACTTGATGGAGGTTAGTGTTCTATTAATCCTTGTAAGCACTACTATATATGCAACAGATAGATTTAGTGCAGTTCTATCATCAACTTTGACTCTGAATACAAATATCAAAAAGGGTTGAGGTTACATTTTGGAGAGTATTTCTTCGCGTTGGAAAATTTTTATGCCTGCATAGAATATGGCGACATCGACAAGGGCAAGTATGGCTATAATGGCCGCTAACAGGGCAGGCCCAAGGATTAAGA
>JAIRQQ010000078.1 GCA_031256395.1 Nitrososphaerota archaeon | reverse complement strand
TTTGTAGCGTTGCTTGCCATGGTGATGACCATTTTTTACTGAATGAGAGCTTTTGCACTTTGGACAAAACACAATACCAACTCAAAACACTACACCATCATTCAAATATAAACACTCTCCCTTTTTTATTCTCCTAACCTAAAGACTTGCTGAATTCATCTGCAAAAATTGTTGATTGTTATTTTTTAGCTATCCAGTAGCTCATTTCAGGCTTACAGACTAGACGATATGGCAAGAACAAGGGATTGGGAATCCAAGTTGTGGTTTGGAAATAATCCGTGCGCTTATAGTAACTAAAGTGCGCTTGTTTAAACACTGCCTCTATATCCTTGTGATTTAGCGCATGTTCTTTTTTGAACCAATAATCTGAGAGTGTATAATCTATCATAGGAACCCTCAAGCCGGTCAGTTGGAAGTATAGACTGTTAATAACAGGACTAGAATGCAAATAGAGACCCTTGATTATCTCAGCTAGCATGCTTTGCTTATTTGTCCAGTAGACCGGTGAGGCTTCATGATCAATATAGATCACCCCGCCCTTTTTGAGCAACCCAATAAGCGTTTGGAGTACACCAGTGTAGTCGGGTAGATGATGAAGCACTGAGTAGCTGGTGATTAAATCAAAGGTCTCCGGCTTAAACTCCAGCTCCTCAACCGGCGAATTAATCACCGTTAATTTACTGCCCAAATTGGTCGCATATTTCTTTTTGAGAATATTGGCCATTTCAGCAGAAATATCCATAGCCGTCACATGGTAACCCATCTGCAACAGCTTACCGGTCAAGTTACCAGTTCCCGCACCCACATCCAAAGCATATTTTTCACCCTTTGCAAGAATCCGATTCACTTCTTGGAGTCTAGTGGTTATGCGTTTTTGTTCTTTTTTACTGTAAACCTCCGGGTGAAGTCGTTCGTAGTATTTGGCTTCTTGCCGATGAACCGTAATGTTGGCTTCAAGAATCTTCTGCTTTAGCCCATGATCAATTTGCAAACACATGACTCCAGAGGATTTGGTTGGTACATGTTTTGATTTTAGGCTAATAAAGCTGGCGTATTTAGCGGCTATTAACCTCACAATAACTATTTGTTGCTTTAACGTTTATGATGCGTCATAAGCTTGATATGTACATACGCTGATTTATGAGTGGTAACCGATGTTAAATTTGCGGACCTATCTTAGGATGTTGTTGTTGGCATGACTCGAAATATTGCATTCCGACGTTTTAATGGTGGACATGTTTTACATTTCGTTTCTTTGTCGGTTGTGGGACTGTTGGTTTTATCTTGTTTTGTTTCTGTATTTAGTCCTGATTATTTGTTTGCATCAGCATCATCTGTTCAAACGGTTAGCAATGAAGCTGAACTTGACAAAGCAGTTACCAATGCTTCAGTCTCCACCGTTATCGCACTTACTAACGATATTACCCTTACAAAGCAACTGCTTATTTCCGCAGGCAAAGACATTACCCTAACAAGCAACACCAATGGAGCTAAATTTTTCAAACTAATTGGAGCCGATAATCAGAGTACTATCTATGTCGAGCAAATGGGGGTTTTACGTGTTGCTGGCATCATTGTAACTCATGATATAACGTCTGTTGGCACTGGAATAACTGTCAGAGAGACCGGGAAACTTGTTCTTTCTGAAGGAGAAATTTCGGGCAATATGGGGTCTGATAAGACTAGTGAGACTACTACTTGGAGTTTTACTATGGCAGGGGGCGTGTATAATATGGGTACTTTTGAGATGACTGGTGGGGTGATTGCTAACAACACCTCTCCCATCAGTGGCGGAGGCGTATATAACTGGCATATTTTTAAGATGTTTGGTGGGGTGATTGCTAACAACTCAGCTTTCGCACTTGGCGGTGGGGTGTATAACCAGAACACTTTTGGCATATGGGGTGGGGTGATTGCTAACAACACCGCTAGACATGCAGGTGGCGGCGTACTCAACTATGGTAGCCTTACGCTCTCAGACGGTGTGATTATAAACAACACAGCCACTGATGGCGGCGGAGTGTACTTCTCTGGTAGCATGTTTACTATGGATTCGGGAGAAATCTCGGGCAACACCGCAACAAGTGAGGGGGGTGGCGTGTTTGTGATGAGCAACATTTTCCAATTGTATGGCGGCAAAATTTCAGATAACCAGGCAATCAATGGCGGTGGAATTTATGTTACCACTAAACAACACCTCATTGTTTCCAATGATGTACAGTTTTCAAATAACTATGCCTCCAAATCCTACAATCGAGACCCCCTAGACGATGAGATATACCGTTCAACAATAAGTAGCGACGTTACTTGGACCACTCCATTTACGCAAGGATACAATAACTATGACATCGGCGGCTATACCGAGGGTAGACAAAAACTGACTGCCTATACTGTGACTATTGCCTCTTTCATTTTGGGGTTTGTTCTTTTCACACTTTTATTTGTATATCTCAAAAGAAGACCGACAAACTAGCTTTTTTTCTTAAAACGCCAGCCCTGCACTATAAAAATCCCTGCGGAAATAACTGTGAGTAGCGTCAAGAGCCAAAATGACTCTTGAATAGGTGATGCCATAAGCAGATGCGGGATAAGAATAACAATTTCACCAATCAAAATGCCAATAAAGATGAGCCCAAAGACCACAAAGCTGGGAATAAGGGTCTTCCCAAACCATATGTAGCCCTTCATGCTCTTCTTCTCTTTTACCACATAGTTGCCATATTGATCTTTGACAACCAACCCTAAGTCGATTAGTTTCTGGAGATTACGATAAGCAACACTTGGACTACTAAGATTAGCTCCACGCATCAAATCTCTTGGACCAATAGGCTTACCAACTTTGACCAGATAGAGATAACTCTGAAAAGTAGTTGCGTTAAGTTCCTCCTCAAACTCCAAACGACATTCCCTACAACCTTAACATAATCTGCCCTTAAAAACCAAACGAACTACCCGCGAAATTAGAGCGTGTGCCTGTTTGCTACAAGTTTTAGGAAGAAAGAGTGTATAAATTTTGTTTGATGATGGAATGGCTGTAAAAATAAAAGAAGGGGGGGCGGGTTATGGTTTTGGCATGTCTTTGAAGATCCAGCTCATGTCTGGGCCTTTGCGTTTTTCTGGTACGCGTTCGGCTAGGGCGTGGGCGATTAGTGGTAGGGCGATGGTTGCGTCGCAGTAGCATACTGCGCGGGTTCCGGCTTGGTTGTTGATTTTGCCCCAGCTGATGGCCTCTTCTAGGGTACAGCCGCTAAGTCCACCCCATTGAGGTGAGTCGGTGGTGATCTGGATGGCATATTTGTGGGGGTAGTAGTATTCTTGGATGGATTTGCGCAGGCCGCCTTGTCTGCCTTTAACGCCTTGGTCTTCGGTCATGGGTGAGACGGATATGGCGATGAGTTGGGTGATGTCTTTGGGGACTCCGCCGCCGACGTAGACTACGCCGACTTCTTTGGTTTTTGTTCCGATTTGTACGAATTGATCGAATTCTTTGACGCTGTCAATGTGTACGTGGTGACCTTTGTTTTTGGCAAGTAGGAAAGTTTCGCCGTATGCGCTATCAACCATGGCTGGGCTAAAGACGGGGATTCCGTTGGCTGCTGCGACTGCGGTTATGGCGGGGATGTTTTTTTTTTTTAGATATTGGCCTAGGCCGTGGGGGAATTCTGCTGAGGTGTGTTGGTAGTTTTGGTCGCAGGTCCTGTCGTAGT
>JAIRQQ010000029.1 GCA_031256395.1 Nitrososphaerota archaeon | reverse complement strand
CCCATTTATCGAGTGCGTCAGGCGGCAGATTGGTAGGCATATAAACTTCGCATAACCATACATAAAGACCACTTTAAGACGTTTTCTGATTGTTTTCACAATATTGTCGATTAACCTTTCCTGCTGGAAAATTCCACAGGTGCCTCCATAGAGACTTGCTGTTTTATTTGCTAGATTGACGCGCCGGTATTTTATTTTGTTATAAGCTCTGCCTGTTCTACAAAATGATGTTATACTCACAGTGAATTGATGGAACTTTATGGTGTGCGTAAGTGGTGCTGTCTATTTGTTGTCTTCTTTTGGTGGTTTTTGGATTTAGTGATGGTAACTCGCTGTTTGATAGTCTAAATTCCCCTCTTTAGGCACATATTTTATAAGTGCTGCTGGCTGAAGGTATCTGGGAAGCGAGCTTAGTGAGCGAAACTGAACGTGTGGCAAGACTCAACACCACCGAGGAAACCTACATTGAAACTATAGATGAGCTCATGAAAAAGCTGGGTTATGCGGTGGTAACCGATATCGCCAAAGAGCTCGATGTGAAATCCCCAAGCGTCACAAGTATGCTTAAAAAACTCGATTCTTTGGGATTTGTTAAATATACTCCCTATCGTAACGTAATTTTAACACAGAAAGGCACTGATCTCGCCGTTTTTCTTAAAAAAAGAGAAAGTTCTCTACAAACGTTTCTTTCTCTTTTGGGCGTTGATGGCGCTATTGCTGAAGAAGACGCTTGTGCCATGGAACACATCCTGCGCGCTCCAACACTGCAAAAACTCTCCAGTTTTCTGGAATTTATCCAAACCCCTCAAGGTATTCGGTTGTTGGAGAGTTTTCGTAGCTATGAAAAAACTGAAAAATGAGTTTCTTCAGTTTTTGGTGGTTTAGTCTACATATGGGTTTATTGGTATATTTCAAAGTTTAATTTTTTGAATCTTTTTGAGCTATGTCTTTTTGTTGGTCTCTATGCAGAATGCATATGAGGGTTGATGCATTAGCTGACTTGGGTATTAAGATATCAATTGGCACATCGGATATGGTTAAGTATCCTTTTATTGCGCAGGCACGTGAGTTCATAGCTGAAAAAGAGTTGGACTTCAAAGATATTGTTGATGTTCCCGCTGTAAGGGATCACGCAAAGGCAAGAATACGTGCATCTTTTCCCAATCAACCCCCTCTGCTGCCTCATAAAATTATGGAAGTAAATATTGCTTCTTATCCAACGGCTATTATTCTTGCTTCAGCAACTGAGGATTCCTTGTTAATTGCGCGTTATGCACTGCATGAGGCAAAAATAATCAAAACGTATTTGCAGTCAGAAAAAAAACCTGCAATTGTTTCTGTGGTTGCAAAGTCTTTTAAATGGCAGGTTCAAACTAACCCCGATGGTACTTGGATACATTTTGAAAACTTTCTTAAAAATACCTCAAAGGGTCGATTAACTCAAGTTTCCAAGTGGAAACTGAAAAATCGTGCCCTATGCAAGGGTTGGGTGCAGGTGCTTCCTGAAGAGTTATCCCGCCTCTTACAAGAGGAAGTTCAGGAAAGGATCGAAGAAAGTCTCAATAACAAGGTAACCGCTTTACCTAAAGAAATTCAAGCAGATGTAGACGAGTTAAAAGAAGAGTTTCTAAAAGTTAAGCCACAATTGGAAGAAAAATTTGACATAGGGCCGCGTGCAGAAGAAGGGGAATATCCTCCCTGTATTACTACTCTTATCAATCGAGCTAAGAGCGGTGCGCATCTCTCCCATACTGAGCGAATAACAATGGTCACCTACCTACTCCACCAAGGCGCCAGCACAGATGCTATTGCTAATCTGTTTTCGAAGGTATCTGATTTTAATGCCGAGAAGACCAAATACCAAATTGAAAACTTGGCAGGCAAAACTACTGGACAACCCTACGTTACCTATAACTGTTCTACACTGCGAACCCACGGCGTTTGTCTCAATAATACCGATCCCATCTGTAGACGAATCCGAAACCCACTAACATACCACAAAATCAAACAGGGGATCCCTGTAAAAAACCCTGACGCTAAAAACTAACCGTTGTGGGTTCTATTTTTTTGCATCTGGTTGCTTTCATATTGATTCGCCGCTTGGTTGGCGGCATCTAACCATATTCCATAGCGGGGTTTTAGGGTTTCACCCAAAATTTTTCCATCTCTATCAACGAGCATTTCTAAGGCGTTAGTTAAAATTAGCATGTCTGTATCTTGGGTTCCTTGACCATATTCTTCTCTTTTTACTTTTTTTAGCTCTATCTTATCGGCAACTAGAAATATGTTTTTGTTAAGCCAAAACCCTTGTTGGTATTCCGTTAGGTTTCGCCAGCCAAACTTTATTCGCATTAAACAGCGCATCGGTGTATCGATTTGAGGGTGAATTTTTGTAACGTATTCTTTCTCAGATGTTTTCTCATTTATCTCTAACCCATTAATGTATTGATAAATTGAATCCTCTGATAGTTCGGTTCCAAATTTTTCAAAAAAGTTACTCCCCAAATCCATCCAAATAACAGCATCAAGCCCTTTGTCTTCTGTCCATTTTTTGATCGTTTCAATAATCTCTGGAATGGCGTTACACCGATAGTTGTCATTAAGGCGTGTATAGTAGCCTATGTTTTTCTCTGATGTTGTTTCAATTGTTGCCAGAGCTGAAATTGCTTCGTTTAGATTCGAAAAATTCAATATATTCCATAACGTTTGTACTCTGGGTGTTTTTTGGTATAAAACAAGCTTTAGCGGTGTTTTCTTTGATGTATGCGCAAATTCTATAGGTAATTTTGGGCCATCATAATTCCAAGGATTCTTGAGTTTCAAATCTTGTTTACAATCAAGCGATCCCCAATTTATCACAGCGATCTTCAGATTACTCACCATATACTCTTTGTTCATAGTTTTTAAAAGGTCTTCGGTTTAACAACAACTGTTGTTTGAAACGCTTTTTTGTGAAGTCATGAACTGATGAGCTGTTTGTGTTGACTTTGTGCAGTCACAGATCTTTAAAGCGGTTCTTGACTGTTGTTTGTGTAGTTTTTGAGGTGCAATATAGTGGCTGAATGTGATGATTCTAAGGCTGGGTCTGACTCAGAGCAGGTATCTGGTATGAGTTTTAACATCAATAATATTATTGGTCAAATCAGCAATTTTGTGGATAATATTCGTGACTTTTCCAGCAACGGTGAACCCATGAGCATTAAGGTGGAGGGTTTTAACATAGCTGTTAGCAAAGATCAAGGTCAATACGAGTTTGCCCTAAGTTTGCGTTTGGTAATTAAACCCAAATAATTCCTTAGTTTTGAGTGAATAGCTGTTGTAGTCTTTTTTGTGTGTAGTTGATTGTTGCTTATTAGGTAGCTGTTTTTGTAGCTTAGTAAAGTTTTTAGCGTTAAGTCTCCATCTATTCAGTGAGGAGGTTGAGTGTTTGGAGAAGAAATGTCAAGTGTGTAAAAAAGCCTTCACAACCTTTGATGCCAAGGCAAAATACTGTGGTACTGCTTGTGCAAAGAAAGCCGGTAAAAAGTAATCCTGCAACAATATATCCGACCTTGTTTTAGGCTCTTGTTTTTTTGGTAAACTTGAAATCTGTTGGTTGGTTGTTTTTGTTTTGTTTTTGGTGTTTTTCGTAATCAGCATGCTTTTATTTGAGGCGCAAGAACTACTGTTAATATAACCTTGTGATCGGTTGCGTTTGTATGGTTGAACTTCGAGCCCAAGAACAGCATCTCCTTTCGGTTCTGAGCAAACAAGAATGCAGTGTGAGTGTAGAGCAGCTTGTCCAATTTTGCGGTTTTCCCGATGCCGCTGTTATGCGTAATGCACTTAGTTTACAGGAAAAAAATTTCTTGACCATACAAGCGGCCACTCAAAATATAATTAAACTCACCGCTGAGGGTAAATCTTATGCGCAAACTAGTTTGCCTGAGCGCAAGCTTGTTGTGGCTGTGGCAGAGTTGGGCGGCAAAGCAGATTTATCTCAAGCAGCCAAAAAAGCTGGTCTTGAGGCATCGTTTATACAGATTGCGCAGGGCTGGGTTATCCGCAAGAAATGGGCCCTCTATGATTCAAAAACTAACACCTTAACCCTAAATGATGCGTTGTTGCATCAGATGGTTGTTCCTGAGGGTTGTGATGAGACCCTGCTCAAGTATCTTGGTGAAAAAGACCAGGCAGTGTTTGATGATTTAAATGGTGACTTAAAAGAGGCCACCGAGCAGCTTAAAAAACGCAAACTAGCGGTTGTTGAACCCAAAACCACTCGTATTTTAAAAATAACTCCTGAGGGCATCCAGGCGGTTTCTGAGGCCACCCTTGCTGTGCCTGAGGTGACTAAACTAACCCCTGAGCTTATAATTACAGGTAAATGGCGCGAAGCTAAACTCCAAAAATACAACATTGAAGCCCCCGTTGCCAAAACTTGGGGCGGAAAAAAACATCCCTACCTCAGTTTCCTTGATGAGGTTCGCGCCAAACTTGTTCAATTGGGTTTCCAAGAAATGACTGGTACAGCAGTTGAAGCTAGTTTCTTCAACTTTGATGCGTTATATGTGCCCCAAGACCATCCTGCAAGAGATCCAAGTGATATCTACTACATCAAAGATCCAAAATATGCCAATTTAGACAACCAAACCCAAACCGTTGAACAGATAGCCCAAACACATGAAAACGGTAACCAAACCGGAAGCACCGGCTGGGGCTACAAATACAACCTCGAAGCCGCCCGACGCTTAATTCTGCGCGGACACGGCACCTGCCTAAGTGCACGCACGCTTCAAAGCGGTCGATACCAAGTGCCCAGCCGCCACTTTAGCATCGCTAGGGTATATCGCCCAGAAATAACCGATCGTACCCACCTCTCAGAATTCAACCAAGTAGAGGGCATCATAATCGATGAAAACCTCACCCTAAAAGACCTCTTAGGCGTCTTGGGCAAATTCGCACTTGAAATCGCAGGAGCTGACAAAATCCGCTTCAAACCCGACTATTTCCCCTTCACCGAACCCAGCGTAGAACTCTCCGCCTACAAAGAAGGATATGGCTGGATTGAATTTGGCGGCTCAGGCATATTTCGACCCGAAGTCACCCTACCCCTAAACGTTAAAGCACCCGTTATTGCTTGGGGTTTAGGCGTTGACCGCCTCTATATGATGCGCAACGAAATAAGCGATATTCGCATGATATTTAATCAAGACCTCGACTGGCTCAGAAAAAAACAGGTGAACTAGATGCCCACAATCGATGTAAACTATGCTGAACTCCAACACATGCTTAACCTAAAATTAGACAACAACCTAGAGAAACTCGACGATATTTTAGCCTACATCAAAGCCGAAGTAAAAGGCTTTGACCCAAAAGAAAACTCGCTTAGTATAGAAATGAAAGATACCGCCCGCGCAGACCTCTGGAGTGTAGAAGGCCTAACCCGCGCCCTACAAAGTTATACCGGACAACAAAAAGGCCCCAAACCCTACACCACCACAGACAAATCAGACATCGAAGTCACCGTAGATGCCAGCCTATTTGATATCCGACCCTACATCGCCTGCGCAGTTATAAAAAACATCCATCTAAGCGATGAGGTCATAAAAGGCATCATGCA
Organism: Nitrososphaerota archaeon; assembly: GCA_031256395.1. GTDB lineage: Archaea > Thermoproteota > Bathyarchaeia > Bathyarchaeales > Bathycorpusculaceae > Bathycorpusculum. The sequence continues at coordinate 2,741 of JAIRQQ010000029.1, read as the reverse complement.
CCTCCAAGACAAACTCGACCATACTTATGGCCGAAGCAGACGCCGAACAAGCATCGGCATCTACAACCTTGATCTCATCAAATCTCCCATCAAATACACCGCAGTTAAACCCGAGACGGTCGAATTTGTACCACTGGGCTTTGCTCAAAAGATGAAACTCGATGAAATCCTTGAAAAACACCCCAAAGGCCAAGAATACGGCCACATCGTTAAAGCTCATTCCCTCTATCCAATGCTCTATGACAGCCAAGGCCAAGTTCTCTCCTTCCCCCCCATAATCAACAGCAACGATCTGGGAAAAATCACCGAGGACTCCTGCAACCTTCTCATTGAAGTCACAGGGACTCTCCACAAAACCGTACTAAACACCCTGACCTTGATTACCTCAGCTCTTATTGATCGCGGTGGAAAAGCCTACAGCGTCACCATCCACTACCCCAAAGACACCAACAACAACTATACCCAAAAAAGCCCAGTTACCCCTGACTTTAGTAGCAAACCCCTCGAACTAAGCGTAGCCGAAACAAACCGACTTCTAGGTCTTAATTTATCCGCAGAAACGATCATTAATTTATTGGGTACTGCTGGTTTGGGTGTTGAGAAAGTCTCCGACCAATACATAACGGTGCTAGTTCCATGTTACCGAGTAGATGTTATGCATCAAGTCGATATAATCGAAGACGTTGCCATAGCTTATGGCTACAACAACATCGAACCATTGTGGCGTGAGTTGCCCACAACAGGCAAAGCCAAAGCAGACCAACGCTACATCGATATTGCGCGCGACTTGATGATTGGATTGGGCTACCAAGAAGTCCTCAATACTACCCTAACCAATACTCAAACTCTATTTCAAAAGATGAATCAACCTCCAAGTCGTCTAATTGAGCTGTCTAATCCCAAAGTTATAACCATGACTTGTCTGCGTAACCAGTTGTTACCTGGGCTTATTGAATTTCTAAGTAGTAATCAGTCAGTCGAGTTTCCCCAAAAAATCTTTGAACTCGGTCGAGTTACTCTTCCCAATGAGGCAGAGCAGACCCAAACATGCGATAAAAACTATCTCTCAGCAGTAACAACTCATCCCAACGCGAACTTTAGTGAAATCAAATCGACCCTAGATTCATTTATGACAAACTTTGGTGTTGAGTGGCAAATCCAAGAAACCACTCACCCAAGCTTTATCGAAGGTCGAGTTGGAAAAATTATTGTAGCAAATCAAGAAGTCGGCATCATAGGCGAAATCAATCCTGAAACACTTGAAGCATGGAAACTCGAAAACCCCGTTGCAGGCTTTGAACTTCACTTTCAAACCTTAATTGATGCCAAACAAAATAACCCGCACAAATAAACTCGCCAAAGCAACCGGTCGCATAGCCTATCAGAACATAAGCCCTGATGATACAATATAATACCAATAGTGCTAAACTAACCAATAGTGTAGATGGGCTGGTTAACCGTGGATTTTGTTAAAGCTTATGTGGTTATGTTTTCTAAGCGGTTATTGGGTATGGGGGGGTGTCTGTGAGGTCATTATACTTCTATTGGAATACGATACGTGAAGTGGCCAAGTAGGAACAGGCTCGCCTGATCACTTTAATTGATGTATAATTTTTAATTGGGTTTGTTTGTTTGCTGAAAAATTGTGTGGGTTTGTTTATTTTGGTGGTTATTTGTGTTGATATGGCAATCTAGCTGGAGTTTTGTGGTTTATTGATGTGCTGGTGTTGTGCTGAGGTGAGGTGGGTTTGTTATTTTGGGTCTGTTACTTTGATTCGAATTTTTTCTCTTTTTTTGTTGTCTTGATAATGTCTGATTGCATTAGTGCAAAGCGTATGTGTTCGCAATTGCTTGCGTCGCATGCTGGGCAATAGTTGCCTTTGGTTGTTATGTTTATGGTTGTGATTTGGTTTAATTTTGTGTCTCTGATTTTGGTTTCGTTGTTGTCATGGTTTATGATGCTTAGGTGTGGGTCTTCGTATTTTTGCAGGTATTGTCGTACTGCTTCTTTGACTATTTCGGCGCGTGAGGTAAATCCATGTGCTCCTATTAGTTTATCGATTTCTATGGCGAATTGTTGCGGAACTCTTATTGTTGAGTATCCGTCTTTTCGCTCCTTTTCTTCCATATATGCCCTTCCTTGTTTATTCCCTTATTGAGTCACGGATTAGTCACTTCTGTGTTTAAAATGTTGTGTCGTTGTGTCAGAAAATTAAATATTGCTTTTTATTGCATATTCTTATTTGGATTGTGTGTCGTGTCATGCGCGACACACTGTTGAATCGTGCGTGATTCTATAGCTGACAAATATATATGTAAGGGGCTCGTTGATTCAGCTGTGGCTCATTTATGACAAAATACATCACGGTCAGACTTCCTGAATGCTATCACCGCGAGATGGATAAACTGATTGAAAAATACGGCTTCACCCGCCGCGCAGATGTAGTCAAAAGCGCACTACGCGAATTTTTCCAGAAATATCCAGAAACACAAATCGTATTAACAAATGGCCGCATTGTACACTCAAACTCTAATGACCCCCATCTGGCATCAACAAACCCCTAAATTACCCGCCAAACAAAACATCCAACATAATAAACAACCAAAAAAGTACATAGCACTTAACACTACAGCGCTCACAGTAAAAGTAAAGTAGACTGATGAGACATACGGTATTGTAGGGGTTTGGTGAGGCCCATGTTGACTGATATTAATGCGTATGATCCCAAATTATTAAACGA
>JAIRQQ010000008.1 GCA_031256395.1 Nitrososphaerota archaeon | reverse complement strand
TTATAACCGGAACTCTTCGTTTTGTGCCATAGGTTGTCTGTTTTAAGAATAATTTTGCCGCCGTTAACCATTTAAGGCACAAACCTTAAATTTTTGTTGTACCATAGTTGTACCATATGTCAACCGTGCCGCAGCCAATCCTAGACACATTCCAACAAAGAAAACAAATTGAAAAAAACTACATCCAACTCAGAAAAACAAAAAACCACTACTACATCTACCAAGCAACAAGCAAATGGGACAAACAACGCAAAAAACCCATAAAAACAACCCAACTCCTAGGCACCATCCACCCAAACGGCACCTACACCCCCAAACAACAAAAAACAACACCCCACTCAACCACAAAAATCTACCAATACGCAGACACCCAACTCTGCCACAACCTCTCAAAAGACCTCCAAGCCGCCACACAAAACTTCCCCAACAAAAACGAACTCTTAGCCCTCTCCATAATCCGAACCACAAACCCCAGCCCCATCCGACTAACCCAAACCATCTACCAAAACACCTACCTCTCAACCCAACTAAACGCCAACCTCACCCCCAAAAACATCACCCAAACCCTCCAAACCCTAGGAGAAATGACCGAAGAAACCTACGACCTCTTTGCCCAACTCACACCCAAAGGCGGCATGTTCTTCTACGACCTAACCTCAATTCTCTCCTACAGCAAAAAACTCTTACTAGCCGAACGCGGCTACAACCCCAATTGGGAACAAACCGGCCAAATAAAAATCGCACTCGCCTTCTCAACCCACACCTACCTGCCCGCAGCCATTGACGTATTCTACGGCTCAATGAAAGAAACAAAAATCCTCCAATACTTCCTCAAACGCTACCCCCACAAAGACCTAGGCTTTATCATGGATCGCGGTTTCACCGACTATGAAATGCTGCTGGATTTTAAAAAACAAGGCATCCCCTATATTGTGGCGCTTAAAAAGAACTCTACTTTTCTGCCCTCCCAGATAGAACTTCGGGGCGCGTTTGTTTATCAGAAGCGCAACGTGGGGTTTTCTAAGGTGAGTTTGGGGGAGTATGGGTTTTTGTATCTTTTTTTGGATCCTAGATTGTGTGGTTTGGAAGAGAATTTGCTTTTGGGTCAGGTGGCGGTGGAGAAGCTCTCGGTAGAGGAGTTTTTGGTGGAGCGGCGGTTGGCGGGTGTGATTGGATTGGTGTCGGATTTGGATGTTGAACCGGTGGTGGTGTATGAGCAGTATAAGGCTCGGGAGGAGATTGAGCAGGTGTTTGATTATATGAAGAATGATTTGGAGGCGGATCGGACGTATTTGGGGGATGATCGGGCAGTTCGGGGGTATTTCGTGGTGGTGTTTTTGGCTATGCGCCTCTACTTTAAGATCTTACAACGGCTACATGAGCGGAAGTTAGTGGGCAAAGTGTCGGTCCGAGAGGTACTTTATACGCTTTCCAAGATGCAGATGATTGTAGAACCCAACGGCCGAGAATATTTATGTGCACTTCCAAAAAAGACTGAAGAGATTCTCAAAATATTCTCCGACCTAATACCTATGGTACAACACTGAAGAGTTTCGGTTATAAATTAGGAGCTAAGAATCCAAAAGGAAGTGTTTGGTGTTGGTTTGGGTGTTTTTGTGATTAGAGGTCAAGGGTTTCGTCTTCGATTGGGATACAGACATTGGTTAGGTTTTTGACTTGTTCGCTGAGTTGTTCGGCTTGCTCGAGATCGCCATGGACTAGGACGGTTTGTTTGGGTTTGAGTTTGGTTATCATTTTGATAAGTTCGGTTTGGTCGGCGTGTCCTGAGAGTTCGATTTGTTTGACTTCAGCATTAACATGGATGAGTTCTTCGGCTTCGGTTTTAAAGGTGCCTTCTTCTTTGGCTTGTTTGAGTGGGCTGTCGGGTGGGAGATATCCAGAGGTTAGGATGACACAGTTGTCTTTGTCGGGGGCCCATTCGGTGAGTAGGCGCAGACTTGCGCCGGCATGTCCAAAGCCGGAGGTACAGATGACTACTGCGGGGGATTCGATTTGGTTGGTTCGGTAGAGGTGTTTGACATGGCGGTAGCTGAAGGGGTGTTTTTGGCTTTTGATTTCTTTTGTGAAGAGTTGTTTGTGTTGGTTAAAGTAGCCGTTTATGCGGTGGGCTATGTTTGAGATAGTGTAAACATTATATTTTGGCAGAATGCCTCGCTCGATGGCGGTGTCTAAGCGTTTTGCCATTTCTTGGCTTCGGTGGAAGGCAAAAGTTGGAATTAGAACGTTGCCTCTGCGTTGCATGACGGTTTGCATTTGTTCTAAGAATTGATCAAGTAATTCATGACGGGGAGGCCGGATTTTGCCGCCGTAGGTGGATTCAGTTATTAGCATATCGGGTTTTTTTGGCAAAACGTCTAGTTTGCAACCTTGAAGAATTTCGGTGTCATGGAGGCAAAAGTCGCCTGTGTATATGATTTTTTTGTTTTCAGCTTCGAGGCTGGTTATTTTTGCTCCTGCGACATGTCCAGCGGGTTGTAGATTGATCTTCATACCCGGTAGAGCTACTGAGTCGCGGCTCCACCAGCAGTCTCGGACTTTTTCGGCATGACCGTCATTGAATTCTAGGTTGCCTTTTTCCTGCTGAATTTTAACCATATCATGGAGAAGATCAACCGTTACCTCACAGGTTATATCTGAACCCACTATAGTGGGATTATTATTTTTACAAAGACTAAGCAAACTACCGGTATGGTCAAGGTGAGCATGACTAATGACCACTGCATCGAAATCTCTGGGAAGCTTTTTAGGCTTTTCATCGAGTTTCGAACCGTAATCTAAAGCTATCTTGGCGGAATCTGTTTCAACTGATATGCACGAACCGCCGACTTCTCTAGCAGCGCCTAGAATCTGAATCTTCACGTTTCCTCGCTTCCAATAATCTGTTCTTTTCCAAAACTGTTCTCAACATTTTTGGTTAACGCACAAGCATTAAACGTTAATATTAAGATGCTGGTAAATACATAAGATTTACAACATGCACAAAACACACACATCACAAACACAAAAGTCTGCAACAACCAACTGCAAGATAGAAAACACCCACAACCAAAAATCAAACACCAACTAAACAACAATAACACCACAAAAAGAGCAATATAAACTAAACTGTGATTACCCCACGCCTACAACAGAAGCTTCTATGGGAAACAAAGGGGTCAACCAACCGCAGAAATTTTTAAACTACATACCACCAAAAAGAGATAGCGGCATTTGTTGGTGGACGGAGCGGGATTTGAACCCGCGACCTCCACGATGCCAACGTGGCGATCATACCAGGCTGATCTATCCGCCCAAATGACAAGGCTTCAGAAATTTACAGCTCCTCGTTTAATAAGCTTTCCTAAGTAAACCCAGAGTTTACTAAATATCTAACCAAATCAGCAACCAACAAACAACTACCAAAAACAACCAACAATTATACATACATTCTATAAAACAACCCAACTTTGGTACATCCGCTACAGTTGATACACATTTGCTGTTACGGGATTGTAAAATGTTGGTCACCACCAAAACCAAAGCCACAGTTATCGCATTGACAAACAAACAACCCACCCCAGTCACCACTACCTTTAGCTTCTCAAATATGGATCTCTCAAGTAGCAACGTCGCCTCAGTGGGTGGATAAAAAAGACAAGTGGGTTAGCGGCTATAGCGCATATATGTGTGGATATTTTTTTTATGAAGTCTTGTGTTTTGTTTATACATAAGCACACAAAAAAAGACCACCACGCCCATAAAAAAAACAATACCCACAACCCGCCGATCCAAACCAAACACGCCCCCGTCTAACTGATTGTCAACCTCACCAGCTGGTGTCTCTGGAGTTTGAAAAATGGGATCGTGAGATGTACTGGACGGTTGTGTCGGGTTTATGGCATCATGATTGATTGTTATCGTTTGTATGTTACTCCAATCGCCTATTTCTCCCTGAAAAGTGTGCCAATTGGTAGTCCAAGGCATGTTTATTTCCTGTGAATATTGGGTGCCGATTAAAGCTTGAACCTTAACATCAATCAGGCCGCCATTAGGTACCTGTGATAAGAACCAAGAAGGCAACTCTATCGCGGTAGTATCAGATTTGGAAGCAGACACATAACCGCTTGAGGGACTTCCGGGATGAGTTTGCCATTCCTCTTCAAAACGCCCCTTATAGCCTATATTATAGAATAATTGGGTCCAGTTACCGCTTGAATCTTTGGTGGATGTAAACTTTTGATTTTTAACGGTTAATTCAATTACCCAGTGGTCAGAAGTACCGCCTGGATTAGTTATTGTTGTCTCGCCGGTATAGGGGTTAATCGTGGTAGCGGGTTCCCATTGGATGGGGTGATTTACATATTTTACTGTGAACTCGGGAACAGCCGGCTTAGACGTAGCCTGCACCATACCCACACAGGCTATACCCGCAAAAACCAACTCACATACTAATAGGGCAAACAGAAAGGCACTGAATATTTTTTTCATACCATACCCCCTATAGATTGAGTTCTGGATAGGTATGTAGTTTACGGCGAAAAAAACAGACAAACCAGCCATAGAACAGATTAGCAACTGACGAGCTGACGAAAACACACGTTTTAGCATATTGGATACGACCTTTATACACAAACTCAATACTTAGCTCCGCTATTACAGCACCTAAAACGACGCCTAAACTAAAATCAACCAAATTAAGCCCGGCTATGGTCAGCTCAGTTTGAGACAGTTGGTCTGAGGAATAAGTTGGATTTGATGTTGGTTCAGTTTTATTTGGGCTTCATTGTTGTCTTTTGGGATAGTCACGGTTTGGGTGCTACTCCATTCACTTACTTCACCAAAGAAGTACCAAGGATCATACCCCCTTCAACAACACGACCAATATAGCCTATCATTGTTCGCACTTGGAAATCTATTTCAGCCCTAGAGGAAAGGTAAAGTGCCAACTGTGTCCTCTCAGCGCTATTTTAAAAAAATTATGCATCATAACCGTTGGCTGTTTGAAAAATTTATAAGGCAACACTACATAAGCTTGCCAAGTAAGGTGCCACAAAGTATGCCCAAAATCAAAGTAGCTCTAATCGGTGTGGGAAACTGCGCCGCCTCATTTATCCAAGGCATCCAATATTACAGTAAACCAAACGCCAGCCAGCTTGGACTTCGCAATCCAGTTTTGGCGGGTTACACACCCAAAGATATTGAAATAGTTGCCGCGTTTGATATTGACAGCCGAAAAGTCGGCCTAGACCTCTCAGAGGCCATTTTTGCTAAACCCAACAACGCGCCAAAAGTCTGTGATGTGCCCAATTTAGGCGTTAAAGTTGCCAAGGGTCCACTTCTTGATGGTGTAGGCGAGTCCACTCAGGCTCTAATTGAAATCAGCAAAGTCTCAGATGTAAATGTCGCAGAAACTCTAATAGCCTCACAGGCCGAAATCGCCATCAATTTGCTTCCAAGCGGCGCCTCTGATGCCGCCCGCTTCTATGCCCTGCAATCCATAGCGGCTGGTTGTGCATTTATAAACGCTACACCCAACTTTATTGCAAGCGACCCCGTTTTATCTCAGCAGTTTAAAGATGCCAATTTGCCTCTTGCTGGAGATGACCTAGTTGATCAAATCGGGTCCACCGCACTGCATAAAACCCTGCTCAAGCTACTAAGTGATAGCGGCGTTCACATAAACGAAACCTACCAACTAGACGTTGGCGGAGGAACAGAATCCATCGACACTATGGAACGCACCCGAGACACTAAACGCAATATTAAGACCGAAGCCGTTGCAGCCGCACTAACCTACAAAACCGAAATCGTTGCAGGCTCTACTGACTATGTTGATTTTCTACAAAACAAACGCGACAGCTACTTTTGGATAAGTGGAACCTATTTCTGCAATACACCCCTAAAAATTGACCTCAAATTCCAGATGGTTGATGCACCAAACGCGGGCTCAGTTCTCTTTGATGTAGTGCGCGCAATAAAAATTGCACGCGATAAAAGTCAAAAAGGCGCAGTAAACGCAGTTTGCGCTTATGGCTTTAAACATCCACCCAAAAGACTCGCAATAGAAGAAACCGAAGCCGAATTCGCCAAATTCGTTGCTTAACCTTTCTTCCTTTCTTTTCTATTATAAGAATAACTCATTTTAAAAAACCTAAAAAGTAACCTAACTGCAAACAACACAATACAGGCACATATCAAAAAATAAACGCATACGCCTGTAGGTTAGACATTAGGGTAAAAGAAGAGTTAGGTTTTTTCTAGATCGCTTATAATTTTGTCTCTTATGCCGTTTTCTTTGAGCGCTTCTTTGAGGTAGTTTATGGCTAAAACCGGTGTAGGGTCAACTCCGCGTAGAATCGCCAGATAAACGCTTAAAAAGTCACCGATAACCACTGTTGAGAGCATTTTTGCCAATGCACATTCACCCTGTACCTCTAAGTCAAAGGTGATTAATCCCGTTCGCTCCATGAGGCTCTTGGTAGTTTCGATTCGAGTTTCGATTTCTATAGGTTCAGCGGTATCGCGGATAAAAATTACTGAGAACCAGCGACATTGCTCGCCTCGGCCGGCCCAACCTACGATTTCGTTGTGGTCGAGTTCGGGAAAATACTCCCATTTTGCAACAGTTTTGCTGTTCTCATTAAACTGCTGCTTAAACCTCTGAGCTACACTACGATAAACCCCAAAGCCATACACACACGGAACAGAGTCATCTATATGATGAGCAGTGTTTTTTGCGAAACTCTCAACCATTGGTGTATCGAGACCGTTTTCTTTGCTTATCTTCTCTATCATCACAAACGCTTCGCCCAATTCATCGTCCACACCGTTTACCAAGCCTGATTTTTGGAGATATATCAGAAAGGGCACAAACATATAGGGCAGTGCGGCACGAGGCGGCATACCAACAGGAACCTGCAGACAGGGCACTTTGTGTGTTTTAGTTGCATCTAGAAGCGGACCTCCGCTTGTGACACAAAAGATCATACAACCATGGTTTATGGCATCTAGAAATGCACTCAAGGTTTCCTCAGTGTCCCCAGAGTAACTAGAAACAAAAACTAGTGTATTTTTGTCTGCGTAGGCTGGAAGATGATAGTCTCGATTAACTTCGAGAGGAATTTGTAGTTTGTCTCTTGTCCAATCTTTGAGCAAATCGCCCACTATAGCTGAGCCACCCATCCCAACGACGATAATACGAGCAGGTTTAGGGTTGTTCACTTGGATTTTCTGTGCTATCTCTGCTGCGTTTCGGTAGTGACTTGCAGCATTTATACAAAAATCTATCATACCGCTTTTGTCGAAAGCACGGATTTTTTCTACATCTTCTAAAATGGATTTAGTCAATTTTGGGCCTCCAACCCGTATTTTTATATCTCAATCCTACCTTTTAAGGAGAGCGCAGATAAATACGTACGGGAGCCAAACGGATGGATAAATTAAAGGTTTCAATTGCTATTCCAGCCTCAGTTATATCAGATACACCGCATCTTCGTGAAAAAACCTCAAAAATTGGGATGATCGCGCGCTCAGCAGCGATTTTTCGTGTTGATGAAATCATAGTATATCCAGACAACATCAAAACAGATCAGCAAAGAGACCAAGAATTCATTGCGCTACTGCTCAATTATCTTGAGACCCCACAGTATCTGCGCAAAGCACTCTTCAGACTTGATCCTGATCTTCAATATGCAGGCATCATGCCGCCTCTGCGTACGCCCCACCATCCGCTCAGTGGTAAAACTAAACATCTCAAAGTTGGGGAATACCGAGAGGGTGTTGTGGTTTTAGAGCGTAAAGACGGGTTAGCAGTAGATATTGGTGTGCAACAACCCGCACTTCTCCGCCAAAAACAGTTTCAGATTGGTGAACGGATAACAACACAAGTAGTCAAAATTGGAGAAACTAATGAAGTGCAACCGGTTAGCCGTGAGTATATACCCCAATATTGGGGATATCAGGTGCGCGTAGAGGATCGCTCGTTTGGACAATTATCTATGGAGAGCGGGTTTGATCTCAAAATTGCTACGGCAAGAATCGGAGATGATTTTAGATCGGTTGCACCAAACATTGGTCAGCGATGGGGCGGTAATATCTTGGTGGGGTTTGGTGCGCCTGCACGGGGTCTTCATGAAATCGTCCAAGATGAGGGCTTAGAACTAAAATCACTTGCAGATTTTGTTGTTAACACGGTTCCCAATCAGGGTACAGTGACCGTTAGAGCAGAAGAGGCTCTTTTAGCAACTCTGGCAGTCTTTAACATGTATTTTCCACGCTAAGTTTTTCTGTTATCGGGAGATGTGGCTAAAGGCATAAATGCCATGTTTGGCTATGTGGAGGCTATGCCGACTCTTGATTTAGCTATGCCAACCGCACTTTTTCTAGCTGTACTGGTTGCATTGTTTCTCAGTAAACGCGTAGAGAATAAATTAACTGAGACAGTGGAACAAAAAGAATTCAAAACCCGCGATGTCTTGCTGTTGGTAGGCTTTATTCTCGTAGTGGTTTCAGTCATAGCCTACACCTCCATAGTTAATCCTGGCGGCATCTTTGAAAATGCCATACTGATCTTCTTTATGGGTTCCTACACTACTTTGCTCTTCACCTTTTCCTACGTATTCTCCAATGCAACAAAGCCGCGAGTTCAACTAGTATCGGCAGGCTTTGGTGTAGCGGCAATAATTGGGGGGGTAGTAAGTCTTTTAGGGCCGCTTGGCGATGCGTTTACAATTTATCGTGCAATTGCCTTCTTTGCATTGGCTGGGTTCTGTTTTGGAGTAGTTCTTTTTGAGCAGAAAAAAGTCTCGACGGGAAAGGGTCGTTGGTATGTGGCGGCTCAGCCTCCGGCATTGTTTTTGCTGTTATTCATATTTTTCAATGTTATATATGGTGGAGCGACTCAGGTTTGGAATCCCGTTTTACTGGATGTTTTTGGTTTCACCTTTGCTATTCTTATCATTATGTATCTCTCTTCGCTGTTTACTTGGAAAACGGTAGGTCTCTTTGCGGTACTGTTGACCTTTATGGATATCTTTTTGGTTTTTAGCGGACCAATGGTTACGGCTGCAGAAACATTCACGGGTCTGGGTTTGCCTGTTTTGGTTTATCTGCCAAACATCCCGATTGTGTTAACTGAAGCTGGAAAGATTACCTTTAGAGGGTTGGGTTTGGGTGACTTTTTCTTTGCAGGTATACTTGCGGTTCAAACTTTCAATAAATTTGGTAAAAAAACTGCGGTAATATCTGTTTTTGCGATGGCCTTATCGTTTGGCATCTGGGAGGCATACCTACCGGAGATAACATCATACTTTGACATTGGAGGATTCCCAGCAACAGTTTGTATCATTACGGGTTGGATACCTATTGTGGTCTACATGTGGCTTACAACAAGAAACAAAATCATGCCACCCCCGCCACCACCTCCACCTCCCTCTACAACCCCGGTTGCTGAGATAGCAAATGAAGCAGATCCATCAAACTAAGTAGTGTTGAACAATTCAGTTTGTGTCAAACAGCAAAACAGGGGATTTATCGTTTTGGTGGATCAGAAATTAGTTCAGAATAGGTAGAAAACTTGGAAACTTGACATTTTGATAACTTTGTGTTCTTATAGTGTAAAAATTATTTTTGGCTAGTTTTGTTCAAGGTAGGTAGCAGTTGTTGTTTAGAGGGGGTTATGTAAAATGTTGGTGGTGGGGTTTTGAAATGAAAAATTGTTTGGGGCAATAAATTGCCCGTGTATTATGCTTACCCGAATAGGGCGCCTAAACCTTCTAGTGCTGCTTCTTCTTTGGCTTTTTCTTCTTCTGCTACTTTCTTCTTGTCTTCTGGGGCGGCTACTGGCTTTGATTCACCTGCTGGAGCGGCAACTGGAGCGGCGGCTGCTAGGGTTGGGGCAGCTTTGATTGCTTCATCGATGTTAACTTCACTGAGTGAAGCTACGAGGGCTTTAATTTGAATTTGATCGACTGTAACGCCTGCTGCTTCGAGATCTTTAGTTACGGATGCTTC
>JAIRQQ010000123.1 GCA_031256395.1 Nitrososphaerota archaeon | reverse complement strand
GGTTGTAGCGTTTTAGCTTCACCTTTTTTAGTGTATAAATTTTGATGCACACTCGATGGATTCTAAAAGATGTTTATAGACTCACTCGATACCAAAAGAACTGCTCCCCTGTTTCCATTATCAAACAGTATCCCGTTGCAAGAGATGCTGTTTTGCTGTTTTGCGTATTTATTTATACTCTTGGCAGTTAACATTATTGGGATTTATAATGAAGTTTTTAGTCATACAGAAAGTAAAACATGATGTGCCCCTTGAGCGCTGGGCAAAACTGTTGCCGTTACAGTTTAAATATTTTGAGAAACTTGAGAAAGAACAAACCGTAGACCTTACCTATCATATAATCGGACAACAGGGTAGTATGCTCGTAGTAAACGCTGAATCTGACGAAAAACTCAGCCGCATCATAGGCCAAGACCCACTCTTCTTTGACTGCAAACGCCAAATCTACCCACTAACCACACGACAAACACACGAAAAACAAATCCTCGAACTCTTAAAACCACCAACCGAACTGGGCATGTAATTTATAACTAAACTCACAAAATTACTACTATGCCGCTGAGTTAACACTTGTTTGGTGAGTCAAAAACCAAGTGTTGCCGTTGGTTATAGTCTTATGACTTGGTGTGTTTTCTGGGAAGCAAGTTGCGTGATGCGAGAGTGTTTATGTTTCGATATTATCAAATGAGGATTTGGCAGTTGGTGAAATAAAAAATGTGCTGGAAGTTGTATAGAGTTGATAGTGTTTGTCGTTGTTTGTTATGTTGGTTGATGATTAGATTAATTCGCCGATGAGTTTGAGTTTGTTAAAGTTTTCGTCTTGGTGGGGTGCCATGTCGAGGTCTTCTGTTAAGTCTTTGCCGGCATTGTGCATGCCCATATGTTCGCCGCTGATCCAGAAGCTATTCTCAGATACATCGTAGACTTTGCCTTGGTAGGCTATCCAGGCGGGTTTGCCGTCTTTGCCGTTGTTGGCTTCAAGTTCTTGACGGGTTACTTTTTTTTGTGACAAAAATACACCTGTAATAAATATTGAATGCGAGTGGCTTTAAAGGTTTAGGGATTCCCGCTTGGGCTACTCTGCATGGTCTTTCTAAAATTTTGTTGTGTTAGGTGGGTTGTGGTTTTTTGTCTTCAGTTTGTTTTTTGTCTTCGGTTTCCTTTTTTTCTTGGTAGGGCGTATTTAGTAGGTCTTTGACGCGGTTTGTTATGGTTGGGCCTAGTCCGTGTACGGTTTTTTCCCAGTCATCTATGTTTATAATTGCATTTATTGGGGTTTGGTATGCTTCTAGGATGGCAGTGGCTTTTTCTCGTCCGATGCTGGGTAGGCTTGCGATGAAATATATTTGTGCGTCTGCGAGGGTGTCGCATTTTTTGAATGCATGGACTACTGCACTGCGTTTTTCTGTGATTTGTTCTTGGCGTGCAGCGGTGTAGAGAAAGTCTATAGTTTCTTTTTGGCTTGCAGTGTTGACTATGGCGATGCCGTTTTTGGCGAGGTTGAACATTGCTCCCCAAATGGCTTGGGGCTGGATGTTGCTGTACTTGTAAATAATGGGCATGTAACCTTCTAGGATGATGAAGGATTTTGGGTAGACGTCTTTTAGGCGGTAGAGTTGTTCAAAGAGAAAGCGTCGGGTGAGGGTGTAGACAAAGTCGCTGACGGTTTTGCGCTCCACTGCACATTGATCACTTAGAATATAGTCGCCTTTTTCTAATAGTTCGGTTTTGACTTGGGCGCCTTTTTCCATTAGGCCGGTGGCGATTTTTTTGGCGCTGGATGCTTCGCGGCTGTCCATGATGATTGTGGGTTCGCCGTCTTTGTTTTTTTCTTTAACGAATGGCAACAAGGTTTGCTCTTTAGACATGCCTCTCACCTATGGATAGCTAAAGGGGTAGTTGCATTCTATCTTATAGCTTAGTTGTCTAAAAGATAAAAAAGAATGATGTTGGTTCTATGTGTTGTTTGTTGTTATCTTTGGCGGCTTTCTTTTAGGATGGCGGCTACGGTTGCGGCGGTTTTGCGTCTGCGGCGAATGCTTGTAACTATAACAACAACCACGATTAGGGCTATGATGATTATGACTATGTATAGCCAGGGTGTTGTGTTTGGATTCATAAATGTTTGTTGGGGTATTTGTAGGGTGATGGTTTGTTTGCCTTGCTCAGCCTGGGCTGTTAGGATCCAGAGGTCATCTTGGGCTTTGTTGCTAAAGGTGGTGGTTTTTCCCTCGATTTTTATTTGGAGCGATTGTGCGTCATTGATGAGTGCTTTGGGTATGCAGATGGTTATGGGTGCTGAGGTTTGGGTTGTGTTGGTGCTAAAGCTCAGCGTTTGAGTTGTGGCGTCATATTTTAAACCCGATATAGTCGAGTTTGAAGACGCAGAGAAAACATTGCTTGAGGCGTCTGTTGTTATTGCTAGGCTTTGGGTGGTGTTCATCCAGCGCAGGGTGCTGTTTCCTTCCCAGTAGGCGCAGAGGAGATAGTTGCCTGTGGTTTTGGGGATCCAAATTGTGGTAAAGCTGCCATCGGTGCGGGTTTGTTCTAGGGCAAAGTCTTCCCAGGTGTCTCCGTTGTCGATGTTGCTTCGTAGAAACACTTTGGCAAGGGGGATGGCGCTGTTATTGTAGCTTAATTTGCCGCTCACTTCCACACGCAGATTAGATGCGGAGGCGCTTTTGGCGGTGAGCTCTAAATTGGGTTTAGTGGTCGGTTCAGGTTTAGGTGTCGGGGTGGGGGTTATGGTTGGCTCAGGAGTAGGCGATGGCGTGGGAGTTGGAGTTGGAGTTGGCGTGGGTTCATCGGTTCCGTCTGCTTGGAGAAGACTAATTGATAGCCTAGATGCTGTTGTTGTGGCATCAATTTGCTTTGCTGTTGTAGCTGTGTTTGTTTCAGATATTGAGGAGGCTCCAAACAAGCAAAGTGATGCCAAAAGGATTGTTACAACAAGTAAACTTGAGAGTTTAATTTTAGACATAGAGGATACCATTTGATAACCCCTTTTGCTATTCTAATGTAGCCATTTAAAGTTTTGCAAATTACTGCACCCCAAACTGCTGCCTCAGCACTTACCTCACTTAAAACTCGCTATTCAACATCCCTGTCTGTAGACTCTACGGATTTTTTTGTTGTTGTTTTGTTTGTTGTTGGGTTGGTTGGATTTGGAGTATGTCTTCGATGTATGCTCTTAGGGGTTCGGCTATGCTCCATGCTTGTGCGATGCATCCTCTTGGGGTGTTTGGGGGTTTGGCGTCATAGATTTCATTTATGGTTCCCAAACTATTTTGGTAGATGTCCTCTGTGAATAGTGGTAAGATGAGGGTGTCTAAGGCTTGTTTTTTTGCTTGACTGGAATAGTTGTTGACTTTGAGATAAGCTGTTATGTAGGGGCCTAGTAGCCAAGGCCAAATAGTGCCGTTATGATAAGCGGCATCTCGACTACGCCGATTTCCCGCACATTTATCCAAAAACTTGGAATCATTCACCGCTAAGGTGCGCAGTCCATGCGGGGTTACGTGTTCTTTGTTAACTACCTCGACGATTTGGCGGCTGGTTTCTTTATTTAGCATTGTGTAGTCCAGTGAAACAGCAAAAATCTGATTCGGCCGAATCGAAGCATCCACACCATTTGATCCCAACACATCATATAGACAGCCCTGTTTGGGGTTCAAGTATTTCTCATTAAAACTCCTCAGAGTCTGCTCAGCCATACCCCCATATTGCTTAGATAGTGTTGGTTCATTGAATTTTTCGGCTAGGTGCTCCATGATTTTTAGGGTATTATACCACAGAGCCTGAATCTCTACCGCTTTACCCGCCCGAGGCGTAATCATATCACCCTCTATGGTTGCATCCATCCAAGTAAGACATGGTCCATGCATAAGCAAACCATCACTATCGAGTTTAATGCCAAAGAGGGTGCCCTTTTGATGATGCACAATTACGCCTTTTAGATTTTCCCACAGTTCCGCTCTAACAAAATCATAGTCATGGGTATATTTGAGATACTGATGTATCGCATTAACATACCAAAGTGTGCCATCAACGGTGTTGTAGCTGGGCACGCTTGTTCTATCCGCAATAAAATTAGGAATCAATCCCTCTTTATAGTAGCGCATAAAATTTTGCAGGATATCTTTAGCCTCAGTAAACCGGCCCGTAACCAACAATAGCCCCGCTAAAGAGATAAAACTGTCTCGACCCCACGGCTCAAACCAATAATAACCCGCCATAACAGATCTCTGCCCGACCCAATTTTGAACAATAAAAGAATCAGCAGCAAGCAGAATCCTATCCAACCACTCACTCGGCGGAACCATCGGATGGGTCTGATAGAACTTTGAGCGCAGAGCCGCCTTATTATTTAATTCCACAGTATAGCTGTGTGCTATTTCTTGATAGGTGACTCCTATGGCATCCAGAGTTTCCAACACAGTTTTTTCTTCAAGGCTGGCGGCGCAGGTGACTGCAAACTCTTTTGTGGTTTTAGCGGGCACTTGAAGCTCAAAATAACCCGGCTGAAACAAATCATCCAAATCCGCCTCCCCCCGAAGCGCCTCATCACGATAAAACAACCGCTCCACCCAATTAACCCTCTCAACAAAACAACCCTCAGTAATACGACACCCAATAACTGCCTCTGGGTGCATAAATCTAACCTGAAAATCTCTATCTTTGCTTTTTTGAGTGAAATTTAGCGGCACACAAAACCGATCAATAACATTATGAAAATAACGGCAACTCAGTAGCGGATAGAGCCGCATCTTAACTGCAGTATCTTTCAGATTTTTTACTTGATAGGTTATGGCAACAGCATTTTTGAGCTGAGGCAAAAAAATCGTCTTCACTACTTCAACAGAGTCCACCTCATAGCGGTAACTAGGGTAGGGATTGAGGGTGAACTGTTTTATGTATTTGTAGCCGTCTGGAAAAATTTGGTCGCGAAATTGATTAGCGCCCAATCTATGGGTCGTGTTGGTTGTTAGTATGTCCTCATCAAGTTTAGCCAGACAGACTGTGCGGTCTCCGGGCGGGGTTAGTGCCGCTACTAGTAAACCGTGGTATTTGCGGGTGTTAATCCCTGGCACTGTTGTGGCCGCATAGCTGCCCAATCCGTTGGTTATGAGCCATTCTTTTTCAACAGTCTCCTCAAATCGTGCAAGGCGGTCTTTTTGAAAAACTATGGCCGGCAAATCCACTACATCATCAGCTTTGCGATGTTTTTATCCCTTGGAACACAAAAATAATTTGCAACCGGTACACACTTGGTCCGAAACAGCAGCAAATGCGGCTTAGTAAGTTTATATTCAGTTAGGGTTTCAGCATATCCCATACCCTTGGCAAAGACTAACTCTGCGCTATCATAGACTTTGAGAAACTCGGCAGACGCCTCAGATCTTTGTAACCCCACCGCATCACAGCCCGTGGTTATAACCTCATCAGCTAATTTGTCAATGTTGCTGATCTCGGCATCTTCTAGGGTGGCATCATTCATGACTGGTGATCCCTTCACCCCATAGATAACCTTTAAACCCATGTTTTTGAGCTGCTCAACAAGCAACGTATCAAACACGATCTCGCCTGCATTATCTGACAAAAACAAGACTTCTTGGGCTTTTTTTGTTAGCTCGTAGGCTTTATCGATATCATCGATAACTAGATCTTTGGAGGCTTCACGGAGCTGACCGGCTAAACTATCCAAGGTAAATTTATGTCCCGGTATGTCAAACTCCATAATGTTTCCCACAATGGCACATAAGCAGGCTTTTTTGAAGCGTTCTTGTTGATTGTAGCCGGATTCGACATACTTTTTGGCTCGGGGTAACATTTTGAGTGCTTTTTCGTTAGCTCGTTTCTTTACGAGTTTGTAGGGATCCTCACAGCTGGTGAGTTTGCGAATAATGCGATCACGCTTAGTGCTGATCTCAGCCGCGTTGGCGGTGGGTTTGAATTCTCGATTGAGTAATTTGACAATTTCATCGAGGCATCGAAAGCGCAGGGCAGGGTTGGTGGTGGCTTGATAGACTTGAATTTGTGCCCTAGAAAGCAGACAAGAGACACATTCCGGCTCAACCTTCATCTGTTTCACGCAGACTGGGCCTTGTTTGTGGCTTCAGCAAATCCAACCAGTACCTCGTAGGGATCTTTGGCTTTGACTATGCCGCTTGCAACTAGAACTCCTTGGGTACCCAGTTTTAAGGCAATGGTGACATCCTCTGCGGTGCTTATGCCTGCTCCACAGAGAAGGGGCATCTTGGGATTAACTTGGCTGACTAGTCGGGCGGTGTCGGTTATGACTTCGGGTTTGGCTTTTGAGACACTAATCCCTGTCCCGATAAGTTCGGGGGGTTCCATGGAGGTGATATCGGGGTTTAGTGCGGCTACTGCGGCACTTACCAAGGGGTTGTTGGCACAAACACACGAAACAAACTTTTGCTCTTTGCAGAGTGTAATGGTTGTTTCGATGTCTATTAGGCGGAGCTGGCGCTCGGAGTGATTGATAAGAGTCCCCACAGCACCCGCTTCTTTTAGGGCTTCAATTAGCATATGGCCGGTGGAATTGCCTGGTTTTATGGGGTCGCTGTGCTGGGCAAACACGGGAATCTCGACTGTTTGGGCGATTTTGGCTATGTCTATGGCCTGCGGAACCACAACCATACATACGCCTGTCTCTTTGGATGCTTTCTCAACTTGAGTTGCCAATTCAAGGGCCCGTTTGCCGCTGGATTCCAGATAGGTTTTAAAATTGATGATGATTAGGGGCGATTGCAGGTTCATGCTATTCCTCGCTTTAGCTAACTTTTTTGCTAATAATAACCTTTCTAACCAACCAACTATTTGTTTGGCTGTTTTTTGACTGGTGCTAGGCGTGGGGGTTGCTTGTGTTGGGTTAGCATGCCAATTAGGTGATTGTCTTTGACTATAGCGGCTCGTTGGTAGCCTTGTTTTGTCATAATCTGCATAGCATCAATCATGGTTTGATTGGTCTCTAGGAGTATGAGTGGTGTGTATTTTAGGTCTCCGGCTTGGATGGTTTGGGGGTTTTTATGCTCTTCAATTATTTCTCTTAGGATATCGCGGTCGCTTATAACGCCTAAGTGTTTTTGATGTTGAGTTATAAGAATAGAGGTTACATTATTTTTTAGCATTTGCTCTACGGCATAGGCGGTTGTTTTTGTTTTCTCGATCTCTATAGCGGGGAGCTTTGTTCCAGCTTGACGGGTAATCTCGGATATGTCTATGCCGCGTTTCCAAATATCATCTAACATCTCACTGACCCGCTCAATTTGTTCGCGGTCACTGGAATAGAAGGTATCAGCCAAATAAAACGCCGACTCCACCCCAACATCACTCAGCGGCGGATTTTTGAACATAAACAGATGCTTTTTGTCTATGAGCATCATGGTCAGATAACTTATCGGTACATGTTTGATTTCATAGTGGGCGGCTAGTTTTTGGGCGGGTTCCAAGTTATCCAGATCAATAGAGGCCATTAAGCGAATCTTTAGGTTCGCTTTAAAATATTTTATGAGGGGATCATCTTCTGCTAAGCGATTAATGCTCTGTGAGGAAGCAATGACCACTATTTCTTTTTTGGCGCCCTCTAAAACCTTGACCACTCGGTGCTCCGCTTCAGCGGCATCTTTTATAACAATGGTCTCCCCAAGCGGCACACCGCTTTTTAGCTCCTCGATACGTTTTGCCGCATCCACTCCGCTCTGCCACATCTGCACAAAAAACGCCCGAAGAACCGAAATAAACATCTTATCATTAATCCACAACCCCTCATCTTCAAGATTTAACACGGAGGCTTCATTTCCAAAGGGTGCGTAGAGTATGGCTTCTTCTTCATCTTTGATTAAAAACCTTGGAAAAAACTTGGAATTCATAGTCACATGACGTAGCTTTATACCTAATTTATCCTCGACAATGCTGCGCTCAAGTCGCTCAACCACCTTATAGTTCTCCAAAGACACATCAGTTAAAATCTGCACCTGCACACCACGATTCTGTGTCGGCTCCACTGCCGCATCAAAAATTCCAGCAATATCTTCTTGAATCAACCCCAAAGCAGTGGTTAACACAATAACCTCCGATTTGGCCTCCTCAATCATATTTAGCATCTTGGAGTGTATCTTTTTCTTACCCGTAATAATTGAAAACTTGGCCACCGGATACTCTGATTCAGGTGCACTAATAGATTGCCAAGCAGTTAACAAACTCTGCTTCTGCTCACTAAGATTAGTCACCTCAGTTTTTTTAGCGGTAATATAGTTATCAACCAACACCGAGAATCCAACAATAGTAAAGCGCGTTGGGCGCTCAAGGGTGGCTTCAATGAAACCTTTTTCTTGGAGTTTTTTAAACGTACGATACGCCTGCACCCGTTCCATCTTTAGTCGTTTAGCCACAAAACTAGTTGATTGCACACCGCTTTTGGCCAAAAACATGTATACCTGAATTTCTCGTTTAGACAACCCCAAAACTTGCAAAAACCGCATTACATCTTTTTCACTCAACACTATACCGCCATCTAAAATCCAACTACAACTATTGTACTGTTGATGATCAAAATAATCTACGTTGAAGCTCTTTATAAAATGTATCGTTAAAGATGCAACAAAACACAATACCCCAAGTTAACCCAGCAACTTTTTCTGCGCTAAACCATACTCCGCATACAACCTGCGAGCCGGTTCCCATGATTTACGCACACAACTCGGATAAACTCCATGGCCCTCAGCAAGCAAACGCCTAAGCAAATCAAATGTCCGCTTATCACCCAAATAGCCGCTCCCAAAATCACCATACTTTTCCTGCAGACGCGCAATTTCCCCATCACGTTCCACTTTGGCAATAATTGAAGCCGCCGCAACCACAGTATAATTCATATCAGCCTTATGTTCTGAAACAATTATGGGTTGCTTGGGCATCGTTAAACTCTCCTTTATGTACTCCCCAAAGCGCTGCGGTATCACATCAGCCGCATCCACAAACGCCTTATCCGGATCCAGCTCTTGAATAACCTTTGCCATAGTGTGAGCTTCAAGATGATTGAGCTTATAGAGTGTTCGAGTACTCTTCACAGCGCGATCAATCAGATAAGGCGGCACCTTTATGATATGATGACTCTTAACAAGGCGCAAAATCTCAGGATAGAGTGCCTCACGCTTCTTCGCAGAGAGCTTTTTAGAATCATTAACCCCCAGCTCTAGCAATAAATGCAAATTCTCCTCCAAAACAACAACACCAGCAACCACCAACGGACCAATCACACAACCCCGACCCGCCTCATCAACCCCCGCAACCAACATGCAATAATCCGCCTATCTGACAAGGCTCACCTTTCTAAGCTATAAGCTTTACAAAAAACACACCAAAACAAAACAACCCACAAAACAAAACAACCCA
>JAIRQQ010000027.1 GCA_031256395.1 Nitrososphaerota archaeon | reverse complement strand
TGTGCATTTCACCTACGGTATAGTAGACGATTTCGCCCCGTCGGTTCATAACTGCCAAGATCAGCTCTTTTTTTTGGCTCTGTGTTTTTTGTAATGCATCCGCTAGCAGGTTAATGGGTAGGGGTTGCCCTTCTTGCATACCTAAAATCAAGTAAGGGGCAGTGTCTTTGCCATAAGTTCCTCGATCGTAGATGCGAAAATCTATACCGCCAAATCCTTCACGTACCACATAACCGCGGCTTCGCAGATCACGGTAGATGAGATAGTTAACCCAGACGTTTTCGTCTTGAGCCTTGCAACAATGTAGCAGGCTTTGAAAATCGATAACGGTACCGGTTTGGTCTTTGGTTTCAAGTAGGCCTTTGTCTTGGAGATAGAGAGCCTCAAAGAAGGCTAAGGTAAAAATTTTGCCTTCTAGGGTGCCATAGCCGCGGCTGGTTAGTTGATCGATGCTACTTTGCTCAGTTACTGTGACGCCCTTTTGGGTTAGGGTGCCGTTTGTTTTGAATTCTGCGGGGGGAGATTTTTTGGGTTCACTCATAGAGATACCTGCGGTTATTGTTGTTTGGTTTTAAATGTTTGGTAGTCTTGGGGGTAGTAGATTTGGGTTTCACAGATTATAGCTGAGACATATTTGAGGGGAGTGGCATCAAAGGCGGGGTTGTAGACAGCTATGTTGTTGGGTGCTGTTTGTTGGCAGCCTACGTGGGTGACTTCGTCGGAGTTGCGTTCTTCGATGGTTATGTCATCTGCTTTGGAGGTGAGATCAAAGGTTGATTTGGGGGCAGCCACATAGAAGGGTATGTTGTGTTCGTGTGCGAGCACTGCAACGCCATAGGTTCCGATTTTGTTGAAAACAGCGTCTTGTACGATGCGATCTGCGCCCACGATAACTTTGTTGACAAGGCCTTTTTTCATGATGTAGGCGGCCATGTTGTCTGTGATTAGGGTAACTGGGATGCCGTCGCGTTTGAGTTCATAGACGGTGAGGCGTGCACCTTGGAGCAGGGGGCGGGTTTCATCAGCGATTACTTTGATTTTTTTACCCTGTTCCCATGCGGCTCGAATAACGCCCAATGCGGTGCCGTATTCAACTGTTGCAAGTTCACCAGCATTGCAGTGTGTGAGAATTGTGTCGCCATCATCTATGAGTACTGAACCGTTTTTGCCGATTGCATGGTTTTGGGCAGCGTCTTCATCAGCGATAAGTTGGGCTTCCAAGATAGTAGCGGCTTTGAGTTCTTCGAGGGTTCCTTGAGTTGATTTGACTTTGTTGAGCACCCGGTCCACGCCCCAAAACAGGTTCACTGCTGTGGGTCTTTGATGCTTAATTACAATACCAGCCGCTTCAAGCTCAGCTATTAGCTGGGGAGGAGTTGTTGCTTGGGAATTATATGCGGCGATAGCCAAGCCAAAGCCTGCGGCGGCGCCCAATAGGGGAGCACCTCGGATGCGAAGAGTTTTGATGGCTTCAGCCATCTGCTCAACGGTTTTGATTTCTAAGGTGACTTCTTGGAGAGGTAACTTGGTTTGATCAGGGGTGAGTACGGTGCCGTTTTGCCATTTAATCATACGCATATGGGTTCCTCAGTAAACGTAAACGTAGGTGTTTGTTTGATGGTTAAACGTTTCTGTGACCTTAAAAATGAAGCGCCTTAGGAGTTGTCAAAGGGGGATTTGAGGTGGGTAACAACTTCTACTGGTGAGTCTTCGCCGCCTTTGAGACGTTTTTTCCATTCTTCACCCACAGCGATAAGGGAGAATATACCAGAGACTTCGGCTTTGGATTTTTTAACCAAGTTTACCAGTGCCTCTTGGGTTTCCCCGCTCTTGATCATATCATCTACTACAAGTACGCTATCGCGTTTTTTGATGGATTCTTTGGGTATGTAGAGGGTGACTGTTACTCCGCTGTCACGTCCCAATATGTAGGTTTCTTCAAGAAACACTTTTACGCCGACTTCTTTGTTGCGTTTTGCTACAATTAGATTGACGCCCAATGCGTTGGCAACCATTGTTGCTAGAGGTATGCCATCGGTGGCGGCAGTTAAGATTTTTGTGACCCGTTTGCCTGCAAAATTTGCAAGCGCATGATTAGCAGCTTGCTGGAGAATGTTGTAATCACCAACAATCTCGGTGTTATCAAAGTAGCCAAGGTTGTCAAATTTGATTCTGCTTCTAAGTTCAGCCTCTAACCCAACTAGTTTGGTAAGTACACGCCAGAGTTGTTTAGCGCGCGGGGTATTTGGCAGAACATGACCCTTAGCATAACGGCTCAACACTGTGACAGGTAAACCGGTTTTGGTGGCTAACTCGCGATAGGTGATATTTCGCTTGTATTTAGCGGTACGAAGGAGTTCAATGGTCATTAATCGTAATTTGAGGTCTTCTGCGTGAGTGCTCATTCCCTTACCCTAATAGACATTTATGCGTCAATTATTTATAATGGTTTTGATAATTCGAGATTAAAGATTTATAATTTCCCGTTAAAGCCACAAATAAACAAGCAAGCAACAAAAATAACCAACAACAAAGAACAAATAAACACTAATCTATCAGCGTTTATATGGCTTATGCTAACCTGTTAGATTTTGGCATAGTCCGATATGGCTATGTTTTTTAAACGGAACCACGATTTCATACTAACCCGGGGGCACAAAATACGCAAAGACTACAAAGGCTGTTCATCATCGCTTTATTTGGCACCATCATTTTTGTTGCAAACATCTTTTTGCCTCCACCGTTTAATTACCTCATGATGGTTGTTCAAGCAGTATTTTTGGCTCTAAGTGCCCTTTTTGTAAAGAAAACAGGCGCCATGTACGCGGGTGCAGTGGGCGGTTTACTCACAGCCTTACTCAGCGGCGCCTCACTGGGTCCCTTTACATTCTTCTTTAGCTTCCTTTTTGGAGTCTTTGTGGATCTGTTCATATTTATATTTAGAATTAAAGGCTCACGCAACGGCGTCAATCAAAACCGCCTCATAACCTCCATGGCATTTAGCGCTCTTATGATCGCTGTTTCAAGCTACGCCGCATTTGCACTCCTACCCCAGTCCTTCAACCTCCAACAAATCGCCTTTGTCAGCCTCTTTGTGCAACCAAGCACAGCACTAACGGCATTAGTACTGTTTATGGGCCCCGCAACAGGAGCAGTAGCAGGTTATGCAACATCTTATCTGTGGAACAAATACCTACGCCACATAAGCATCTAATCCTTAGAAACAGATTTTCAGAACAACAAACAGCTGTCCAAAAAAGATTGTGGGTCATAGTATAACTTTTACTATTTGGATTAAATTTGGACGGGCGAATAAATCAAAGATAAATACTTGGACGCAATCTCATGTAACATTTAAGGAGAAAAACAAATTGTCTGTAGCGCAAAGAAAATACTTCACCGAAGTGGCAGCGTTAGCAGATAAAACCGTCTCAGTTGTCACCACAAACGGGAAAACCTTCAGCGGAACCCTAGTCGGTATAAATCCTGACAGTCTAAGCCTTACACTTGCAGATGTAAAAGATGAATCAGGTAAATCTCTCAATCGATTGGTCCTAAACGGCGCAAACGTTATGTCTATAGCCAGTACAGAGAAACCCTTTGACCTCAAATCGCTCGCCGGCAGGCTTGAAAAAGTTTTCCCAACCATGGTTAAACTCTATGAAGACCAAGGTTTTATCTGGGTCATGGATAAAGTGAAGTTAACTGAAAAAGGCGTTGTAGAAGGCGCAGGCCCCGCGGCGGATCGCGTGCAAAAAGTCTACACGCAATTCATAAGCGAAGCTAAAGCCTAAATAAACCAGCGCAGTTGCTGCTCTTCCTTTTTCTTTTCTTCTGTCATGCTCCGAATTATTCCAAAAGATTCCAACATTTCTTTAATTTTTGCGCCACTTACATCTATCTCAGATAAATCTATCGGCAACCCAAGATATTTGCTCAAAGTTATCAGAGCATAGCGAGCTGCATTCACATCAGGCTCCATTCCGGGCGTATCCACCAAAAGCGAAAAACCCTTAAAATCACGAATTCTTGCCAGCCCAATCGAGAGACCCGCAATACCAAACACATGACCCACCATGACTTTGGTGCCTAAATCCAGTGTAGCCTGCATAGTTTCCAAATCCGTGGCGGTACTATAGATTTGAGGTACCGGATGAGCTTCATCTTTTTTAAAGCCACCAACAGAAACTACAAACTTGCAACCTAACTCGGCACATATATCGAGCACTTTCCCAACAAGCTCATACTGACCAATTGTAGTAAGGGCCTGAGTGTTTCCATACCAAATAATAAGATCACGACCATTCTCGCCGCCGCATTTAGCATAGTATAGCTCATTTATGGGCGAACGAGTACCGCCATCAGGAGTGGTAATGGCAAAATCTTGGAAAGATGAAGAAAATATCTGAGCGAACTTGACTGCTTTGTGTTCATTTATAAGGTGTAAAGCTGCGATATTGGCAACAAAACCGATGCCAGGTAAGCCTTCAATGAGGATAGGGCTGTTTAGCTGGGGTTTCTCAGATATGTCAATTGAGCAGACCATAATTGTTCCTTCTGAGGGTATAAGCAAAGCATTATGATATAAGGATGACTAATTAACAAGTACTCCAACAGCTTAATTTGAGCACATACATCAAAAGTTGGTACTGCCAAAAATCCAAGTCATCCAGATGCTCTAATTACCCGTAGTAATCAGCCAGCACTAGTCAAGCAGAGATACAAATAGAAGAGGATGCTCGTCTATCAAAGGATTGAAGCTAAATTATGCAATTTGGATTTTTTTATCTAGTGCCGTGTGTACATTTTTTTCGATTGATCGTTTTAATCCGCTGATTTTATCCACAGTATCTTGATAAGAGTTAGCTTTGACAACTTCATGGGTTTCTACGCTTGTTTTGCGTGCTCTGAACTGGTTTAGTTGTTCTTGGTATTGGGCGAGGTTACGGTTGATTTCATCTAGATCAGAGGATGTCAACAGATGATCACGCTTTGTTGCCATCTCTTTGCAACGTATCTGCAGATTATCCAAGGCATTTTTGTATAAAAAGTCATTTACTGACTGTTCAGCCTTACGTGCTTTATCGGGTTTAAGCTTAAGCGTATCCTTAGTCACCATACCTGCAAGTTTTTCAAGGATTTCTTTGAGCATCGGATAGCCCTGAGGCTCTTGTACCAATGCATCAAATGGGGTATCTAGATACTGGTTGATTTTGGTGAGCTCACCAGGAGTTATGCCTCCGCCTCCGCCTGAAGTAGCCATCGCCTGCATCTTGATGAAGGGTTTTTGGAGATGACGCAAATCATTTCGCAGTTCGTTGCTTAGATTCTCTATTTCTATATTTATCAAGTTGAGCTTATCGAGTGGACCACTGCTTTTGAGATTAGCAATTTTTTGCTCGATCTCCGAGATTTCCTGTTCCAGAGGCACTCGCTCGTCTCGGATTTTGTTGCGGTCTTCTTGGAGGATGAAAAGCTGTTTTTCTATACCCTGCAACTCATCTAATTTGAAGATAGCTTCTTCGAGGGTTTTAGTCTTAACATATTCTTTGGTTACATACTCGTTTAGGGTGTTGAAAACCTGTCGAGCTTTTTCATAGACCGCTAAGAATTTTCTGCGGTCCATAATAAAGAATGGTGAGATACGGGGGAACCAATTCTTTATGTCTATGTCGGTTACGTAAAATACTTTGAAAATTTCCTGCACATACCCATGCATAGTGTCATAGGAAATCTGCTCGGGAGGGTTGAGTTTTTTTAAACGCTCCATGAAGAGACGGCTGAGTTTGTTTAGAGCACGGGCACGATTGTAGAGTTTCATGTTATGCCG
>JAIRQQ010000129.1 GCA_031256395.1 Nitrososphaerota archaeon | reverse complement strand
CTAAGAGTTCTGTTATGGTGGATTTAACTATTCGTTTGTGGTGTGCTTTGACTATGCCTGAAATTTTTCAACAATGGCAAAATCAAATGATGTATATCTTTAGGTGAACACTCTCAACAAAGGATCTCCTGATATTCTTGCTGAGTCAGATATACCGTGGGCACTTCAGAAGAATTAATAAAGGTGACGTTTTGACACTCCACAACATCACCGTTAACATCAAAAGCATAAACATACAAAACATGAACTCCACAACGTAAGTCGGAAAATTCGATGGGTTCGGTGTAAGTAACATTAGAGTCCCCCTTTAGATAGATAATATCTGCCAAAAATATCTTTGGACCCTCTGCACAGTTAACGAGCTCGTATGTATATTCGCCATCTACTGTTAGAAAGTAGGTGATTTTTGCTACTGCATCACTTGCTGTAATATTGAGTAAAAGATTTCGTGTGTATCGATAGGTGGTGTTGTTTTGGGGTGAGAGAATTTGAATTTGCGGCCCCTCAGATGTAGGTTCTACCGGTGCATCTTGGGTACTAGCACTGTTAGCAAAACTGTAAGTGCCAACTAAAACCAGACACGTTATTATGCCAACCACAATCAACACGATAGTGTTTTTTAAATATTTCAATCCTTCACACCTAATGTAAATAGCGTTATATTCATCATTTGTAGCCGAGCCATATGAAGTTTACTTTTGTAGATATTTAAACATAGTACGGAAACAGGTTGCATAATATTTCTATCCAGAGTACCATCACTAACACTCCCGTTATGCCCAGGGCAATGTAGGTCCATTGTTTGGCTGGGTGTCTGGGTGCGGTGAGGAATGTTATGAATCCTGCAAATCCTAGCCAGTACAGTGATCCTACTAGGATTGCAAAGAAGGGGTTCTGCCATATGCCGCCGCAGAGTACACATATGGGGTATGTCAATATCACTTTACGCCACGTTGATAATGCCATCAGTTTTGTGTGTAATGTTTTTGGCGCCAGCGACCACGCTGAGAGCTTATGTATTAACCAGGCGAGTTTATTGGACATCGTTGGACACCTTCAACAACTTATGCAGCTTCAAAACGATTTTTGCAATGTTGAATTTCTTAATTTTTTTAAAATTTTATTAACCTAAAAATACTTAAAACTTACGATTAACTTTAATATCCAAAATCCATAACTTGGCTGAATCTTATGTCCAATCGAGCCCGAGAACGCCTAAACCACAGAGAAAAAATAGTGGAACGCAGAGACAAAATGCTCGTCCATGACCGCGCCAACGAACGTGCCACCGTTGAGGAAGTCTTTGACCAAACCACCCGCCTAGTCGTTTTTAGCCTCTTAAACAGCGGTATACTCTACGAAGTCAACGGCGCTGTTAGTAGCGGCAAAGAAGCCAAAGTCTACTGGGCAACCACCAAAGACGGTACAGATCTAGCCGTAAAAATCTATCTCACCTCATCAGCTGAGTTCAAAAAAGGTATGCTCAAATACATCGAAGGCGACCCCCGATTTAAAAACATCAAACGCGACACTCGCTCGCTTATGTCTTTGTGGGCACAAAAAGAATTCCGCAACCTCCGCGAAGCATCAGAAGCCAAAGTACCCGTACCCAACCCCATAGCAGTAAAAAGCAACGTGGTTGTGATGGAATTTATCGGCAAAGCAGGCGCACCAGCTCCCTCCCTAAAAGAACAAGCACCTGAAAATCCCGAACGCGTCTACAAACAACTAATTACATACATAAAACGTCTCTACAAAAAAGCCAAAATCGTCCATGGTGACCTAAGCGAATACAACATTATGATGTGGAAAGGTAAACCCTTAATTTTTGACCTCTCCCAATCCGTATCCATAGAACATCCTATGGCCGACTTTATGCTAAACAGAGATATAGTGAATCTAAACAGGTATTTTAGTCGCCTAAACGTTAATGTAACCCCAGTAGAAGAATTACACAAATTGGTTGTTGGAAAATAATGCCTGGTCTAGACAGCTTTGTCCGAATCCCAAAAGAACGTGTGGGCATACTCATCGGCCCCGAAGGAAAAACAAAACAATACATAGAAAATAAACTAGGCGCCAAACTCGACGTAGACACAGAGGGTAGCATCGCCATAACCCTCACCGAGAAAGCCTCCGATCCTTCAGTGCTACTCAAAGCCAAAGACGTAGTATCTGCCATTGGACGCGGCTTTGCACCTGAAATTGCTTTTCGCCTAATCCGCAACGAAGACGACATCTATGATATGGTCGATCTGCGTTTGATCTTTGGGCGAAGTGAATCCGATATCAAACGTGTCAAAAGCCGTCTCATTGGTACTGATGGCAAAACCCGCAAACTCATCGAAGAACTCAGCGAAGCAGATGTTGTCGTATACGGACATACCGTAGGTATCATCGGCAACTTTGAACAATCCGACACAGCACGCAACGCCATACAGATGATAATCGATGGTTGCCAACATCATACTGTCTACAAATATCTACAGCGTAAGCGCACCGAAATGAAAAAAGAAAAGCTCCAACTATGGGAAAAGCCCCAAGACAGATAATAATCTCTTTTCCTTTGTTTTTTATCTACCCGTTTTATGGGTTTGTTTCCAGTTTCACAAATAGCAACCTGCACAGCTAAACACTATACGAGTTCCGCTACGGTTTTTTTGTTCTACTTAGTATTTGCTTTAAAAAATGAGTTGACTACTGAAAAACCGATGGTTAAGGTCTTTTATGTTTCTTTGTTCGATTGTGTATCTGTGTGATTGAGTGGTTTTGAATAGGAGGCTCATGTAGCAACTTAACCCAAGTTTATACTTAAGGTTGATGATGTTGCTACGTCACACTCAAGATCCACATCATCCTTTTGTCTGCGGGGCCAGACTCGTCATCGCCTACCTATTCATCCAAAAACAGTGTTATGAGCCTTTAAATGTTCAGGTAGCTTCGTGCAGATGCATCAAAGTTTAAAGGCTACTATAACCACATGGTTATAAAAGTTAAGTGGATACTATGCCGTTTTGCCGAAAATGTGGACGCCGTCTTCGTGAATATAGCAAGAAATGTACGGAATGCGGAACCTCAACCACTGCTGTAATTATCAATGTTAAAAAAGGTTCGACTAATCGTCTCTTTAGAGACCCTGCCGCTCAAACCAAGCTAACTAAATCGTCTCTTTCTGCTGATCCAATAACTCCAAAGGTTACCCCTCCAAAAAGCAAGCCTGTGATTAAAGCTAAGCCTGTTTGTGTTCCAAAACCTGTTGTTCGAGTTGCACCTGCGGTGCCGGTTGTTCCTGCAGTAGTCTATCCACCGCATGAGATCATGAAAAGTAACCTCTCTGTCGAAAAAGACATCATTGCTAACCCCAAAGATTATGAGAAGCAGGTTTTCGAGTTTGACCTGCGATGTCCCCGGGGACATTTATGGC
The DNA here is from genome assembly GCA_031256395.1 of Nitrososphaerota archaeon. Lineage (GTDB taxonomy): Archaea > Thermoproteota > Bathyarchaeia > Bathyarchaeales > Bathycorpusculaceae > Bathycorpusculum. Next base: position 4,195 of record JAIRQQ010000129.1, on the reverse strand, counting down.
CCGAGGGTAATGCGCTCCCTGTTTCTAAAGGGGTTGCTTTCTGTCCTAAATGTGGTACCAAATTAAGAAAACCTAAGCCCAAACGATACCGTAGATATTACCACAAATACTAAATTTACTATTTTTCTAAGAAAAATGATTCTTAGTGGATTTGATGGTGGTTAGTCTTCCATCATAATTAGTGTTAGGGTTGAGCGTACTCGAGTTAGGGTTCGCAGTTTATGGGTGACTAAGTCTTTGAGTTTTTCCATGGTGTCTGCTTTGACTTTGGTGATTATATCATAAACACCGTATGAGTAGTAAGCTTCTTCAACACCCTCGACTTTTCGTAGTTCTATAACGACTTCTTCTTCTGCGCCTGATTCAACGTTGATTAATACAAAAGCTTGTGGCATTTGCAATACTCCGTTTACTCATTATATCTTTAACTTAATAGTCTTATGACAGATAAACCTGCCTCTTCATGGGTTAACTGTTGGTTAACCAAAATTTTTATGTCTCTCCGCTTCTGATTTAACCTGCAGAGGCGAATTAAGTGGTTAATTGTATGCAATGCGGAGCCTTCAATGCTGAGGGTAGCTTAAACTGTTCAAACTGTGGTGCTCCGCTTGTTGCCCAAAAAGCTGAAACCCGACCCTACAATCGCTACGTACAGTATCGGTCCTACGGCGAGACAAAGTACCGTCGTGATTATAGCGGATTAGGCCTGCTTATCATGGGTCTTATTATCGTTTTCATAGGTACAGTTACACTAAGTGGCTCTACACCGTCAGGGTCTTACTTCTGGCCAATTGCGCTTATCTTGATTGGTGTTTGGGTTATTATGTTGGGCGTTCAACGTAGCCGCAAAAACAAGCAACCAATGAGCCGTTAACTTAGCTCTTTAGTCAAATATTGATGCTGGATTGCACATTTTTCTATCTCAGTACACAAAAGAGTTAAAAGGGCTCTCTATGAAAGGGTAAGTAATTGCGGGGATACAAATGGTTAAGTATATTTTCGTAACAGGCGGCGTTTTAAGCTCTGTCGGCAAGGGCATCTTAACTTCTTCTATCGGTAAAATGTTACAGGCACGTTCCTTAAAACCAACAGTGGTCAAAATCGACCCCTATGTAAACATCGATGCAGGCACAATGAACCCCTATATGCACGGCGAAGTCTTTGTAACTGATGACGGCGGTGAAGCCGACCTAGACTTGGGCTGGTATGAACGCTTCCTTGATCTTAGCTTAAAACAAGACAACAACTTAACCACCGGAACCATCTACCGCTCAGTCATCGAAAAAGAACGCCACGGCGACTTTTTGGGTCGATGTGTCCAAATCGTTCCCCATGTCACAAACGAAATAAAAAACCGCATCAAATATGCCGGACGCTCCGTCAACGCAGACATTGTGTTAGTCGAAGTCGGAGGAACCGTTGGCGACATCGAAGGCCTGCCCTTCCTAGAGGCTATTCGCCAGATGCGAGTCGAAGAAGGATACGAAAACACACTCTATGTACATGTGGCCTTGGTACCCATCTTAGATGTTACAAACGAAATGAAAACCAAACCCCTCCAACACAGCGTTAATGAACTCCGACGTATCGGAATCCAGCCCGACATTATCGTGGCTCGAAGCCCACAAATGATCGATGCTGAAACCCTGCGAAAAATCGCACTGTTTGGAACCATTCCTGAGAGCTCTGTTTTCTGCTCCTATAACGCTGCAACCGTCTATCAGGTCCCCTTACTCTTAGATAAACAAGGTATGGGTGATTTTATCTGCCAACGCTTAGGCTTCAAATGTGAAGCCAAAGACTTCGGTTCCTGGCAAACCTTTGTTGATGCCATGCTACACCCCGAACACGAAGTCAACATTGCTCTAGTCGGCAAATACGCCGGACTAACTGACAGCTATGTAAGCATGACAGAAGCACTTCGCCACGGCGGCGCCGCATGCAAAACCAAAGTCAACATCAGCTACCTCGAAGCAGAAAAATTCGAACGCGAACCCGAATGCGTAAAAGAACTCCAAAACTATGACGGCGTCTTTGTACCCTACGGATTTGGACCCAGAGGCACCGAGGGCAAAATCGCCGCCGCAAAATACAGCCGCGAAAACAACATACCCTTCTTAGGCATCTGCTACGGCTTCCAACTAGCAGTCATCGAATTTGCCCGCAACGTCGCCGGCCTAACCGATGCAAACAGCTCCGAAATCAATCCCGACACACCCTACCCCGTCATAGATTTAATGCCCGAACAACGCGGCATCGAAATCAAAGGCGCAACCATGCGCCTAGGCACCAACAAGATCCTACTCGAAAAAGACAGCCTAGCCTACCAACTCTTTGGAGCACAAGAAATCCACGAACGCCACCGCCACCGCTTCGAAGTCAACCTCGACTACATCGAGGTCCTCAAACAACACGGCCTAAAATTCACCGGCAAAAGCAGCGACGGCCTACGCATGGAAACACTTGAACTCCCAGACAAATACTTCTACTTCGCCTCCCAATTCCACGGCGAATTCAAAAGCCGCCCCGGACGACCCTCACCCGAATACTTTGGCTTCATATCAGCCTGTATCAACAAAAAACTCGGCAAACCCAAACCCTTCCCCCAACAATAATCTCTCATTTCAGTAAAAGCTATAATGCCCAATTGACATGACACCTAAAGGATTGATATAGAATGGCAAGCGAAGGAAATTGGGACTCAACCAACTACTCCCAAAAAATGAAAGACGGCCAAAACGAACTCTTCGAACTCCAAACCCAACTCAACGATGTCATGATTAAATTCGTACTACGTGCTCTGCGCGTCTACCAATCAACAAGACCCGAACCACTACGCCCCGGCGAAATCGCACTACTGGTAAACAACGAACTCAAAAACGTACTATTTGACCTACAAGCCCAACCCAACCTCGACGCGCTAGCAAAAGCCGCCAAGGAAGCCTGGGCAAATGAGCAAAAACCCTAACTGCTCAAACAACACTTTCTTTTAATAACCAAATTATCAACATTATACCATAGATTTTTGTTATCAACTGTTCCAAATGTTTGGTGTCTAACTGCTAAACACTTTGTTCGCACACTTAGCATTAAATCCCCTCCTCCAAACATAGCCCTGATGGAGCATGGCCAATCAGAACCTAAACAAAAACCGGCAACTAACTACAGCCAGACACGGCTACATATTGTGTTGCAGTAAACTGTATATCCATTTAGGAACATACCCACAGGGGAATTAGGGTATGAAAAAAATCTTTGGCATATTCCTGTTTGCTGTATTAGTTAGTACCTTGACTTTTGCAGGCCTATTCGGTATGGGTGAGGTGCAGGTTCAGGCGGCTTCAAAGAAACCAGCTATTCCCGAGTTTACAGTAACCTTTGTTAGCGGTTCCTATGAGGTGAGTCCCCCCTTTCAACAATGGATAGATCCCTATACTGGAAAAACTATGGATACCACTATGACTACATCTAGTTGCACGGTGGATTTTGAAGAAATACAAATAGAGATTAAAAACCCAACCCACCCCAACAAGTTACAATATAATGTCCGAACCAAAGGCTACTTTCTAGGATCTGAAGCATGGCGAGAAATATACGACCCCAATAGAGGGTATCCACAACAGGAAACTGGTTCACACACGATAATAACTATTGACGCAAAGGACTATCCTGATGGGGGAAAAATTGATGCGCAAGTCGAAGCATTAGACGGCTATCTTGAGGAAAAAGGCGGTTGGGATCCCGAAACGGCTCATCGTTGGAATTATAATGTTTTTGTTGGTGAAAAAAGTGGTTGGAGCAACACAAAAACGGTAACTATAACCAGAGACAACAATGCACCCAATCAAAACGAACCAACACCAAGTCCAACATTTACCTCAGGCCAAACTGAGCCTCAAACTGAAATAACACTATCGGGGTTTAGTTTGGTTGAGTTTGGTTTGGTGGTTGCTTGTGTTGTGATAGTGGTGTTGTGTGTTGTGATTGTGTATATGTATAAACACAAAACTTTGGATGTTAGCGTAAATTAAGTATTTGTGCGGTGTCTTTGTTTGTAGGGGTGGTTGGGTGAGGTTTTAGTTTATGAGAGTGTTTATATTTGAATGATGGTGTAGTGTTTTGAGTTGGTATTGTGTTTTGTCCAAAGTGCAAAAGCTAAAAAAAAAAAAAAAATGGTCATCACCATGGCAAGCAA
>JAIRQQ010000011.1 GCA_031256395.1 Nitrososphaerota archaeon | reverse complement strand
AATGTTTGGTTGGCTGGTGCGGGTAGGTTTAGTTTGCCGCTTAGTTTATCGATAACATAGTATGTTGGGGGCATGGGCGCTTCTGCGTTAATCAGAGATAAGCGTTTGGTGATTTTTGTATTGTTTTTAAATATTGTTTTTTGATTTTGGTTGATTAGTTGTTCTATAAATTCTGCGTTGTTGATGGGGCCTGTCCAGAGGGGTCCTGTGTAGTCCATTTTTGCTCCGCATTCGGGGCATGTGAGGCAGTCAAATGGTTGGTGGGTGATTTCTCGGTGCATGCAGTTGAAGCAGTGTAGGATGTAGCCCATGGTTTTGATGCTGTCATCGGCTTTTTTTGCTCCATAGTTGATTTGGGCGTATGCTCGGATGTAGTGGTCGGTGCTGTGGCTAAATAGGATTTGGATTCCGATGTCTTTTTTGGCTGCAATTGTTGCCATACTGCCGCAGAGTAGTCTGATTGCTATTTCGTGGCAGTATTCTGCGCGAAGGGGTTTGCCGCTGTATTTGCGCAGACAGGCTTTTGCGTGTACACCGCAAAGTGGCGCTAGATCGGTGGCGGTTGTTGCTAGGAGGCCTTTGTTTTTTAGGGCGCGGAATGCTGAGTCTAGGTAGGGTATGGGTGTGCCAAATGGGTCTATGTCTATGATGTCGAAGCGTTTTTTTGGGGATGCGTGGTTGGCTAGTGTGCGGTTGGCGTCGCTGTGTTTTAGGGTTATTTTGTCTTCGAGGTGGTTTAGTTTGATGTTGTGTTGGGCTAGGTGGCATGCTCGGGTGCTTATATCACTTAGTAGTACTTTGTTGACTGCGTTGATTTCTGCGGCGTAGCGGATGCCTCTTATTCCTTGGCTGGTTAGGGGTTCGCAGATGTTTATTTCATGGTTAACTATTTGTTGGTAGGTTTGAAATGTTAGAACTGAGAGGTCACGGTTAAACTCCATTACGGGGTTGTAGAATACTGGTGCTTTGGAGGGTGCATAGTTGCTCGGGGTTACGCCGTATGCTTTGAGGTTGGGTACCAAAATTTGTACTTTGCCCTCGTGTATGATTTCGCTGGGAAAGTCGGTGATGTTTTCGGTTTGTTGGGTCATGATTGTGCCTCGGTGGTAGTATGATTGGGGGTGTGCTTAAAAAATTCGTGGTGGTTTGATGTGAAAATACTTGTGGTCTGAAAAAGGTGGAGTTGGGAGTTGGTCAGCGTTTGGCTGTTTTCTCCCTTATTCCTGTTTTCAGTTTTCCCCTTTCGACATGTTGAACTCGTCGTTTGTTTCGATTTTGCCCTTCATGTATGTAAACATTAACTGTGTAATTACTCTTAAGTCTTGCTGTTGTATGGTGTGTGAGAAGTGGGTGAGACCATTCCTACTCGACCGCCAGAAAAGATGTATTGTATGAGTGTGTATGAATGAATGTTGTTTGACCCAGCGGCTTTCACAGGCACTCCTCACCCGTCCACCCTACAACTAGAAAATTTAAAAACATTATTCCCACTCAGGAACATCTAACAAGACTCTATATCACAAAACGACCCAACTCACCACACAACAAACCCCCTACCACACCAAACAACACACAACCACCCCAAAACCCCAAGCAAATCCCAGCGGTTTGGGCTACTGTTTTGTCATCCTAACCCTGTCTGTTCTTATTTTGGAACACTCTGTTCCAAGGGGAGAGTAATATTTTCGTCTCCCTATGTCTATACATAGTGGGAATTCAGCATTGCAAAACAAAACCCAGCAAAGAACAAAAGTAGCTCTTTTGGCAGCAACTTTAGCGGTGCTCCTTGCCCTATTCCCCCTGCCCCTGAGTAGCTCAACTTCGACTACACAACAACCACTATCCGCACCAGTCGAGTTGCACACCAACCTGCCTGGTGTTGTAGGCTACAGCGTATATCAACTAGACGATGGCAGTATAGTGCTAAACAGCATCAACCAATCATGTACTTTTCTCACAAAACTTGACACATCCCACAAATTGCTCTGGACCCAAACAATCCAAATCGAGGACGCAGACACCGCTCTAACACGTCTAGTGGTTTGTCGTGACGGCGGCTTTGTCTTAGCCGGCCTCATCAATAACCGCTATGTCCTAATGAAAACAAACTCGGAGGGGATCACCCAGTGGATTCAAACCTACACTTCAGCGGCACCAGTGAACCATTTGATGGCCCTTATCGAGGTCAAAGAGGATGGTTTTGCACTAGCCGCTTTTGGTGCACCCGTCGAGGATGGTCTAGGCTGGATTTGGTTTGCCCGAATTGACGCCTCGGGTAATCTGATGTGGAGCAAAAACCTCATGGGACCCCTCAACACTTGCCCCTCAGCCATCATAGAAACAGACCACGGCTTCACACTTTCGGCTGTAAGCTACTCATTTGTTCCTGACCAAGCCCTCTACATGTTGCTAAAAATAGATAAGGATGGCCAGCCACTTGGAAACACCACCTACGGCGGCACAGGCTTCTACTACCAAACAGAATGCAACGGAGCCATAGCTACAAGCGACGGTGGATACCTCCTGATTGGATACCTCTGGCGCAAACCTGCATGGGTTGTTAAAGTTGATGCAAACGGTGCTATGGAGTGGAACCAAACATACGGCGAAAACGGGCACGGCATCGTCGGTGCCCTCCCAACAGAGACCGGCTACCTCATGCTGGAATTCCAAAAACCCAATGCCACAGGGCTAATCCTAACTGACAAACTTGGTGCAGTCATCTGGAACACCACCTTCCCAAGTGTGACCTTGCCCGTGGGATTAGAAGCCAACTTTAACTCCCTCATACCTGCCAAAGAAGGCGGCTACCTCCTTATCGCTTCACACAACAACTCAACTTGGCTTGCCAAACTCAACTACCCCCAAGATCCTGTATCCCTCCAATTGCCCATAGTTATCGCTACGGTAAGTGCAGTTGCCGTTGTTTTCGTGTTCTTTGTGATTTGGCAAAGGAAACGCAATGGTAGTGTGAAAGTGTTATTTGTTAATCCCCATAGGGTTTGCATTCAGCACCTAAAAGGTTGGCATGTAACTAGAAGGGGTTCTACATAAGCCTCCGTCATTGATTTATCCCTATGGGTGCTTCAAAAATTGATCCAGACTTGACAGGGCAAATGCAATTTATAAGTTCAGTTTCTATGCAAAAGGGTGTTTCGATTAAAGAACAGATAGCGCGAAGGGCTCGAAAAAGAAAAAATGAGTGTGATGGAGATGCCTCCATGTACGCTGGGTTCAAATACCAACGGCCTCACCACACGCCCAATAGTTCAATTAGTTAGCCATTTTGACAAACGCTCTACGTAGTATTTTCAAAGACTATGAATAAATAGGAATTAAATCCGGCAGTACACCAATTCAAGGAGACCAAGACAGTTTCCAAAAAGGAGCGACAGTTTCCTATTGTGTTACCTTTTTTCCGCAGATAGCACATGTGATTTTTGTGATGATTGTGATTATAAAACGTAGATGAACGGAACTAACTTCCTTTATCGTGTGTAGCGCCATGACACACACCAACATCTAGCACAAGACAACTACACACGTCTCTGGCAGTGTTCTATGGACGTTGTCACCAGATTTAGGCTTCGCATGAATCGCTCGCATTTTAGCACGTCATTTCAGTTTGCACACAAGTTGGTGCGATAGTAAGATTTGCAACGAGCGAATAAAATTTATAATTGTGCATTGTTAGCTTTATGCGAATAATATGAATTAGTTTATGGGGTATTCTGTGGAAATTAAAATTGTAAGTGAAGATAAAAAGCGGTTTCTTGATTTGCTTTTGGTTGCTGATGAGCAGGAATCTATGATAGATAAATATCTTGGGCGTGGGGTGCTGTTTGCCTTGTATGATAATGAGTTAAAAAGTGTATGTGTTGTTACAAGTGAAAGATCTGATATTTGTGAGCTTAAAAATATAGCAACATACAAAAAGTGGCGCGGTATGGGCTATGGTAGCAAGCTCATTGAATATATTTCGACATTTTACAAAGGTAAATACAAAGCTATGGTTGTTGGGACGGGTGAGATTTCTTCAATCATACAGTTTTATGAAAAAAATGGTTTTTATCTTTCCCACAGAATTCCTAATTTTTTTACAGACAACTATGACCACCCTATTTTTGAAAACGGGATACAGCTTGTGGATATGATTTACTTAAAAAAAGAGTTATAACCGAGTTCCAAAAATGTTCGGTTATTCTGTTGCATCGGTTCTAGAATTACCTAGGTGTATACCCAAGCTAAAACCTTGATGCAGTAATGGCGAGAATAAAAGCGCCATTCAAGGCTACTTAGAAGTGGCCGCTGAAGATCTAAAAAACAGCAGTCGCACTGAACTGGCAGGGGTTCAGTTTGTTGAGGTTCACACTTAAGCAAACCTCAAAAATCAATCAATATTTGATGCTGACCTGACAACTGATAACAACAAAAACAGAAAACTGGAAACCAAAAAAATAATAAAAAGAAAAGTTGAGCAAGCTCAACTGGAATTTACGGTTTGCTGGCTATCTTATAAGTCGTAGTACATCTCAAATTCTACTGGTTGGGGTAGCTGATTGTACTTTGCGGCTTCTTTTCGTCTCTTTTTAATCCAAACCTCTATCAGTTTTTCTGGGAATACGCCGCCCGCGGTCAAGAATTCGTGATCGGCTTCCAAAGCATCCAAGGACTCATCAAGCGATCGGGGTAATTGCTTGATCTTTTGTTGTTCTTCGGGGGAGAGATTGTACAGATTAAAATCATAGGGTCCATAGCCTTCTTTGTGTGGGTCAATTTTTTTCTGCACTCCATCCAGACCTGCCATAAGAATTGCTGAAAACGCATAATATGGGTTACAGGTGCCATCTGGATTGCGAAGTTCAAAGCGTTTTTTATTTGGACCCTTGGCGTATGCTGGAATACGAATTACACTGCTGCGATTTGCGGTTGCATATCCAATGGTTACCGGTGCTTCATAGCCTGGGACAAGCCGCTTATACGAGTTTGTGCTTGGATTGGTAAGCGCACAAAGTGCTCGGGCATGTTTTAAAAGTCCGCCCATAAAATGTAGTGCCATATCACTTAGTTGTGAATAGCCCTTTTCATCATA
>JAIRQQ010000034.1 GCA_031256395.1 Nitrososphaerota archaeon | reverse complement strand
GTTATCCTTCGAAAAAAAGCTAAAACAAAAAGTTCATCTACAAAACCTGTCTAAAACTAACCCTCATTTTTATTAAAATTTAACTAAAATACTGAGCCGTTAGGCTGCAGATGAATCGTTGAAGTTTTTTGTTGTTTTATTGCTATATTTTTCCTATGTGCAGTAGTTTGGGTTTGCCGTTTTTAAGGTGTCACACTGTAGATTTGAAGTCTTTTAGTCATAGCTTTGATCAGTGTGTGTTCCATTTTGTATTTGTGCCTAAAAATAGAGGCAGAGAATATTTGTCTCTTTAAATGAATGGTTAGTGAATGGTTATGTGGATTTTTTTGCCGTCGAGTTCGGATTCATGCCATTTTGTGTTTTCGAGTTCGTTTGGGTTGTTGTGCAGGTGGACTTTTTTTGTGCGTATTAGGTTGGCCATTTCTTCGAGGTAGGGTGTTAATAGTTGCATGGATTCGGTGTCAAGTTCAGCTATATGGGCTGCTTTGAGTATGTCTGTTGGTGTGAATCCTAGTTCTTTGCGGAGGGCTTGTACTCTGCGGGCTAGGTCGCGCATGATGCCTTCGCCTAGTAGGGTGTCGTCGCGTTGTTTGCTTAGGTATATTGTTATGTCGTTTTCTTGTGTGGATACCCAGTTTTCGTCATTTGTGTAATTTGGGGTGGTGGTGAGGTATTGGGCGGTTTTGACGTTTGTGAGGTCTAAAAAGTTTGTTTCTAATTGTTGTAGGGCATCTATTGTTTTTTGTGGGGCAATTATGATGGCTTTGCTTAGGGGCCATCGTCGTTTGAGTTTGCCTTGTTGTCGGGTAGCGTTTGATAGGGAGACTGTTTTTAGCATGGTGTCAAAGTTGTTTTCTAGGTTTTGGTTTTGGAGGTTTTGGTTGGGTGTTGGCCATTTTTCAAAGTTTATGGATTCGGGTAGGTTTGGTTCGAGTTGGCGGTATATTTTTTGGTGTAGCATTTCGCTTAGGTGGGGGGTTATGGGGTTGAATAGTAGGGTTATGGTTTTTAGGGTGTGGTGTAGGAGGGCGTATATTGTTTGGCGGCGTTGGGCTGTTTGGGGGTCGTCGGTCCAGAGTTCTTTTCGTATTATGGGTACGTATAGGCGGCTTAGGGTTTCTATTACAAAGTCGTCGAGTTCTGCTAGGGCGGTGTTGAATTCGCATTTTTCGAGGTTTTGGGTGTATTTTTGGATTGTTTGTTGCATTTTGGAGAGCATCCATTTGTCGGCGGGTTGGAGTTTATCGTTTTTGATGGCCCAGTCTATAGTGTATGTTGTGGGGTTGAATTGGTCGAATTGTGCGTTTTGTAGGAAGAATTTGTTTAAATGGTATAGGGTGGATAGGACTTGGTAGCTGCGGCGACTTAGTTCTTGGAGGTCAAAGTTCATAAAGTCTAAGGGGCTGCATTTGCGCATCATGTAATATCGGAAGAGATCCGCGCTGTTGTCTTGGAGGAGTTTGTTTGTTTCTATAAAGTTGCCAAGGCTTTTGCTCATTTTTCGGCCTTTTGAGTCTTGGGTTAGGCCTTGGAAGAGAAAGGCTTTGTAGGGGGCCTCAGCTTTGCCTGTGCGTATAACGTGTTCTAAGAGTAAAGAGTTGGCCCATCCGCGTGTTTGGTCAATACCTTCTGTTAGAAAGTCAGTGGGTACGAATTGGGTTACTTCTGTGTCGGTGAATCGGGCGTATGGGGCAGCGCCGCTGTTGTGCCAGGTATCTAAGACAAAGTCTTCACGCTTCATATTGCCGCTGCATTTTGTGCATTTTAGGGTGATGCGGTCTACCCAGGGTTTGTGAAGCTCAAAATCGTCAGGCAGGGGTTCTTGGGCAAGTGTGATTAACTCTTTTTTGCTTGCTACCAAATGTTTATTGCCACAGGCCTCACAGGCCCATATAGGCAGGGGGGTGCCCCAGATGCGTTCTCGACTAATACACCAAGATTTACCCTCATTAAGAAACCCAGCAAACCGATTCTTGGGCTCATCATAGAAATAATTTATTTTTTGGAAAGCCTCTAACACTTTGTCTTTAATTTTATCCGTACGTAAAAAGTATTCTTTGCGAGCTAACCAAACAATTTTATGCTTACTGCGCCAACAATGCGGATACTCATGCTTAGTCTTCTTTAAAGCAACAACCGCATTACGACTACGCATTTCATCAACAACCAACGCGTCAGCAGCTCGGGCAAAAACCCCCGCAAACACTTCCCCTGCATCCTTGGTAAATTTAACATCATCATCAAAAGGTGCAAAAATAGGAATACCACGACGAGTAGCAGCCCAAAAATCATCTTCACCATTACCTGGTGACAAATGTACAATGCCTGTAGCTGTGTCCACATCAACAAATTCTTCGCCTATAACTTTGTGGACCAGGTGATGTTTTGTTTCATTTTCAGCTTGTTTAGGAATAATGTCCTTTAAAGGATAGTCATAAGCGACTTCTTCAAGACTTTGACCTGTAACTGTTTGGATAATTTGGTAATTGGTAATTTCCAGCTCTGCCATAACCGGTTCAACACGTTGTTTAACCATTATCCAAACCTCTGAGCCTACTTGGACTTTAACGTATTCAGCATTAGGCTGCACGGCAAGCATAGTATCTGTAACTACCGTGAAGGGCATGGTGGTCCAAACAAGAAAATACTCATTCTCAGAACCAGACACTTTAAATTTAAAATAGAAAGAAGGATCCTCAACCTCTTTATAACTACCCTCATAACCAACTTCAGCACTGCTAAGACTTGTTTGACAGCCTGGACAGTAAGCGACCACATAATGACCCTCCTCAAGCAAACCTTGATCCCAAGCACACTTAAGAATCTGCCATTCACGCTCAATGTACTCATCCGTATAGGTCCAATACGCCTTATCCTGATTAATCGCAACACCAAGCAAACTATCAGCAGTAAGCCACATCTCATGATAACGCAAAATAGCCTTTTTACACTCAGCTATGAAACGCTCCATACCAACACGCTCAAGCATCTCACGCTTATTACGAACCCCTAAAAGCTTCTCCACCTCCAACTCTACAGGCAACCCCTGACAATCCCAACCCGCCCAAAACGGCATATAATAACCCTCCATAGTCTTCCAACGATAACGAATATCCTTCATAACACGCCCACGAGCATGCCCAATATGAGGAATACCATTAAGCGTAGGCGGACCCTCCACATAACCAAGAAAACCCTTAAGACTTGGGGAATCGCGTAAAGCCTCAAGTTTCTCACGAATACAATTCTTAACCCAAAACTCACGAACCTGCTTCTCTAACTCAAGAGGAGTATAATTAGTAGGTAAACTCTGATTAGCATCAGCTTGCTCAGTTGAAGACGATGTCACATTAAATCCCGTACCGCAACATACACAAGAGACTAATAAAAATATAAACCAACAAAAAACAAAAAAATACAAACAAACCCCACAAAAACATAAACAGCAAAAACTCACCCAAAAATAACAATCAAACAAAAAAACAAAACTTTTTAACCCACACCCCACCCATACCATATTAGGTGTAGATGATGAATTTTAAAAGTAAAAAATTTACATTAATACTAATCTTCACCATGACAGCCTCAGGACTACTTTTAATTGAACCTTGTACAGCACCCGTAACCGTGCCAGCAAATCCTAAGGCTGCACCTGAAATTATCTCAGTAGTGATACATAATAACCCTATTTGGAAACCACCCGTAACTTATACTGATTCTTATACGGGAGAAATCACATATAGCAATCCAGGCTACTGGACATGCAATGGCAGTATAGAGATAACAATTAGAAACCGCCCCTTCACAGCCTACACCGACAAAAACGGCAACTATGTCAATAGATATTACAGCTTTTTCTGGAAAGACTCCAACACTCAATGGAAAGAAGACTTTCCTCGCTCGCTTCAACCAGAGGCTGTTTATCAATCAAACTCTGCCAACACCGTTGCAACCTTTCCATATGGAAACTCGGGAGGCATTTATGTCCTGCAGGAAAATATGATAATAGATTTTCGTGTTCAAGCAGTAGAGGGATATTTTATGTTAAGCTATGAAACAAGAGGTCAAAATTTTTTGAATTTTTTGTATACTGTTCCAGCAGTTTATGAGGGCGTAGGGAGTAAATATGCTGAATTTTCAATTAAAATACCCTCTGCAGATGAGCCTGGCACGTCAAAACTTGACATTCACTCCTCGTCAGTTGCACCCTCATCATCAAACCTTAGTACACCATCAACA
>JAIRQQ010000076.1 GCA_031256395.1 Nitrososphaerota archaeon | reverse complement strand
AATAACCCACCCCTGCAACGCCATCATGCTAGCCGGCAACATCTTTGAACTCCTAAAAAACATCACCCTAATCGGCACCAACGAACGACAAATGGGCTCCATAATCGCACCCTGGATCTTAGCTGAGGGTATGAAAATTATAGGCAAATAGGCACCTATGACAGATGCTACCCCCCCTTTTAGTGGGAACCGCTCTGCGCTTGATGTTTTCTTGGTTAGGCCCAGAAACTTTTTGAATACTCACCCAAGACTTCTTCGTAGATGCGTTTAGTATCTTGAGCGATTTTTTCCCAATCATATTTCTTCTTTATTTGGAGGTATGCATTGTTGCGAAGCGACTGGGCATAGGTTGTGTTTAGCAGAACTTTGGTTATGCCCCATGCCAGCGAGTCAGGGTTGTTGGGATAGACCTTAACACCGGTGAGATCATGTTCAACAATTTCTGATAATCCACCTGTGTCTGAGACAACAACTGGACTTCCTGCGGCCATAGCTTCCAATGCTACAATGCCAAATGGTTCAAACAGTGAAGGCACAACTGAGACATCTGCACATTTCTGTAGCTTCATCAAGTTATCATTATCCAAAAAGCCCTCAAAGAGTACTTTGTGCTCCAAGCCCATACTGCGCACAATGTTTAGAAGCTGTTCTTTCATGTAGCCGCTTCCCACGATTATGAATTTTGCGTCAACTTTGCTAAGTATTTTGGGTACCGCATTTATGAGAATATGAATCCCTTTCTCATAGACCAATCTTCCCACAAAGAGCACAATTTTCTCTTCGGGTAAAGCAAATTTAGTGCGAAATGTTTGGCAGTCGGTGTCTGCGACATAACCGTTGCTGTTAACGCCGTTTGGAACCATTACCAATTTATCGGTTGGTAAACCAAACACGTATTTGACGTGATCTATCATATAGTCGCTGCAACAGATCACTTTCCAGGCTTCATAGGTAAGCCAGGCTTCCGTTTCATGAATCATCTTCTCTCCAGTTGCGTGCAGTCCATCACGTCTACCCATCTCGGTTGAATGCATCGTCACTAAGAGAGGTTTACGAAAGATATGTTTCAATCCAATACCGGCATTAGCGACCAGCCAGTCATGTGCGTGAATAACATCAATTTTACCATCGATTTTTTTTATGAGTGCCGCGGTTTCTTTTTGCATGTTCATATTCATCAGATAAACCCAAGTGGCAAAATCCGGTGAAGGACTTTTGTATGAGTCCACTCGATATACCTCTACGCCATCAATAACTTCATGAGCTGGCGCACCTGGAAAATCGCAGGTAACCACATAGGTTTTGATGTCTTGTTTGGCTAAGTGTTTGGAGAGAAAATAGATATGCGGCGATATCCCACCGATAACTCGAGGCGGATACTCCCAGCTAAGCATCAAAACAGCCAGTTTATCCATCACTTAGTGGCCTCCAAAACAGCTGAGCTGTATAGTTTCAAGATATCGCCTATCCAAGTTTCTGAATCAGCGGAAACAACCACAATCTTCTCTGAGGGTACCTTGTATATGCGCATAACTTCTTCTTTCATCCACTGCGACTTTACATTCACCCTAGCGGCTTCATAGAAACCCAGCCACTCAACGCTCTTAATCGACATATTATAGGAGGATTGTGCTGTTGGAGATCGATGATCCTCTAAACTCTCAACTGAGTAGATAAAGGGAATATCCAACCCATTTTTGAGCGTAACTGCAGCCGGAATAAAGTGCCAATCATAAACATCAATTAAATCGATTTTTTTGCCTGCGTCATAGTAGATGTTGGTTGCGGCGCGTTCCACTTCTTGATTTAGGGTAAGCACCCAAGTTAAGACCCCGATATGGGTTTTTACAGGGTTGCTAACCCGCATGGTTTTTACTCCACTGGGTTCTTGGGTCAAACCCGTTGCGCTGTCATCGTAGGTGACAATATCCACACCTATTTTACTGGTTGCCAACTGGGTTGTTAGGGCTTTAACATACTCAGAAAGCTGGCCTACAACCCGTGGCGGATATTCCCAAGAAAAAATAATGGTGCGCATGTTTCCACTATACTATGTAAACAATGAGCAGACCTTAATTATTCCTAGACCGTTGAGATAGTAGCGTTTTTTTCCTTCGTTATCTGTGAAACTCTCCGCAAACCCCTCAGATTTATACTGATCCAAAATATTTTCGATTTCGAAGGAATCCTTCTGCAACAACCGAGCCACTTCCTCGCCCCGTCTGGCTAAATCCGCGGCGGTAGCACAGAGGTTGTGGAGGGTCTGCAAAACTTTATCTGGAAACGGAAGCTCTTCACGCATTCTAATGCACCGTATCATCCAATAGTTAGTTTAACATCTTATAAACACTATGAACCGCCACCCAAGACAATAACTCTACACTTGTTGATTCTGTGTTGCAACATGTTCTTTTGTGATGGCGATAAGATATTTGCGCAAGATTTCTCCCTTCTGCATCTTGATTGCTTTGATACTCTCGGCCAATTTGGTATCTCGCAGTGAAAACCGTGCCCAACTCTCAAAATCTCCCTTCTCAGCATGAAACTCGATGGCTCTAAGCGGCACCTCACCTAAGGCACCTATAAAACCCAATAAACTCCACACCTTTTTACCCGTATAGTATTTTTCGCCGCTGTTGGTGTAGAACAAAAACGGTTCATTTGCCGCCAAAACAACCTGCCTTAGCCGCACTTCAAAATCGTTAATAAGCGCCTGAGCCGCAACAAACGCATCCATAGGCGACTCATAGGGACTAAAATAACTATGCACCTCACCCGGACCCCCACCTGCTGTAAACATGTAGTAGAGATGGTCGCTTGTCTGAAAATTGCGCCACAACCGCAAAAACACCTCATCCCCCGCTTCTAAAACCAAGGGTTCTAAGCGATACAAAACAGTATAGTACGCCCACTGCATAACATTACCCAACCACCCCGACTGATCGCGTTGCACATCCGCCCACGAAACAGTTCCTTTAGCTTCGGGTACATCGATTTCTCCTGCTGAAGCATGCTTTTCAACAACCTCTGTGGGTGTTACCATCTGAAGATGATCCTGATTTAGAATCTCATCGGGAAGATGCTGAAGAAACCCATGAATCCCCGTCTCAGGCCAGTGATGCTCCCCAAAGGTCTCATAGTCAGGAAAGATGTTGATAACTTCCCCTTTGGTTGTTGCCAACCAATGCGCATATTTATCTGCTGTAAGCGGCCACTCAGGCCACCACCTCGCCGAAAAACGAAAACCAATATCATCTGTCAGCTTGTAGTTACGAAGCAACACACGAATTTTCTTGCTACCCTTGGGCGTGTAGAGATAGTTGGGTGATTTTCCACCTAAAATTCGTTCCACACCCTCAGTGTAGATACCCCTATACCCCATATCCTCAACAGTTTTAGCTATAGAGTTGTTATATAACAATTCAGTGTTCTCAAAAATTACCGGAGTATAGCCCAAAAGATCTTTTATGGTCTGTTTATGCATCTGCACTTGAGCCCTAAATTCCTCTTTACTAGGATAGAGACTAGCAATTGAGTGATAGTGAGTTTGGTTTAAAAACTCAACATGACCCGATTTGGCGAGCTGTCGAAAAGTTTCCAGTAGATCTTTATCAAACATTTCACACTGCTCAAGAAAAACCCCTGAAACACTAAACGAAAATTTCGCTTGCTTACGGCTGCGTTTATGCTTATCAATAACGCTTAAAATTATCTGATTTGAGGGCAAATAACACTTTCTGGATGCCCGCTTAAAAATCTCCCGATCAACCTCAGTGTCAAAATAATAGTTAAAAAGCTCCTCTTTGGTTTGCCTCCGAAACAGTTTCCCCTCCCAAAACAAACTCCGTCGAAGCCTATGGGGCTGATGAACTTCAAAAACAAACACAACATCTGTCATAACTGAGCCTCAACAGAATCAAATACTGCAATACAGCTATTTAATTAATCGCATTTTGTTACATACAAACTAATCTGATGTCTTTTATATTTAGATAAAAACCAATTCCTGTAATACCTCCCCTTAGTACCTAGCCTGTTTAAGCAAAAGAAAAACCGCCAAATATTCACCTATACAGTTGTACTCAGTAATAAGTTCTGATTTGTTTGTTTACTAAAGGAGCCAACTACCCAACACTAACTGCTATTTTTTGCAATAAATTTATTGGCTTGGAAGACTCACATACCCCAGGTGTTTGTATGTCTTCGGATAATGAAGATCTCCCTGAATGGTTCAAAAAACGCCAGCGTCCAGCCAAAGATCCATTCTTTGGTGATATAGATGATATGTTCAAAGAGATGGAGCGGATGATGGATGAGCAGTTCAAGGATTTCACCAAAAAAGTGCCCAAAGAATATGTGAAGGAGCGTCAGCTTCCTGATGGTAGTACCGTCAAAGAACTTGGGCCTTTTGTGTATGGTTATAGCATGAAAATCGGTTCTGATGGCAAACCTGAAATTCAACAGTTTGGCAATGTCAAAAAAGGCCTCAAAGGACCCTTGCAGGTAAAAGAAGAACGTGAACCGCTCGTAGACATCATGGAAACACAAAATGAAGTCCGTGTAGTCGCAGAACTGCCTGGAGTGGAAAAAACCGATATCCGCCTCCACGGCACCGAGGACTCAATTGATATCTCTGTGGATACTTCTCAGTACAAGTACTACAAAGAAGTTCAACTGCCCACAAAAGTCCATGTCAAAGAGGCCAAGTCTACCTACAAAAACGGTGTGCTAGAAGTTGTGTTGCCTAAAGCTGAGCCATCCAAATCAAAGGGTGAACCCATCAACATAGGCTAAAAACCTAAATTTTAGGTTCCATTCTAGTAAGCTGTGTAGCAATGAGTAATACCGAAATCGACACTCTAAATGATGTTTGCAAAAATGCCAAAGCAACCGGAAAATTATCAGGCGATAGTCTAAATACTCTCTATGAACTGTTTGGGCACCGTTTCAGTAAAGCACTCGAGGCGCTACGCGAGGGTAGAGTCAAAAAATACATCTTCAAACCTTCCGGACGAGTGGTTTGGATTGTGGTGGGCAGAGAACGTGACTACCTTATTATGCCCGAAGCCGCGTTTTGCACCTGCGATGACTTCTACTTTCGAGTGCTAGATAGACAAGTGCATATGTGTTATCATCTCCTAACACAAAAACTTGCGCAGAATCTGGGCTGGTTTGCAACGTTTGAGGAAACTGATGACTGCTATAGCATGTTGATGAACGAGTGGAAAAAAGCTATTCCTTAAATATGTAAACTAACAAGATTAAAGGTAAATACACAGAGGAACCTCAATGGATATCGGTACATATTTCATAACCCTCCAATACATCCTAATGGGCTCAATCTTTATCACACTAGCCCTGATTTTCCTATACGCCTACTATGGCAAAGAAGAAGAGACAACCGACTAGTCTCTCCAATCTCTCATAGCCCATCTGTTTAAAACCAAAAACAGCCTTCCGGTTACTGGAGAGTTTGCTTATCATTCAATCAGTTACAGCCTTTATCAAAAAATACTATAAACTCAGATGCACCTCTCCACTACCTAACTGAACCTAAAAATTTTAACCGTTTACGCTCACCATATGATGCCACGTATCCATAGTTTGTATGGATGAGTGCACGATGTCATTTGACATTGGACTTTTCCAAAAATGGGCTGAGGATCATAGTGTGCCTTAAGGAAAACAACTCACCTAAAACCGAAGGCCAAGGGGACAAAAGCATGTTGCAGAAAGCAGAGAGTGTTGAAGGTTGTCAATGCGTACAGCTCTGTAAATCCTGCGCAATATGGCAAAAGCTAGACTGCTTCAACCACAATCGCCAGGGAATAAATGCAGGTTCGGAAGATATCCTCTTAAAACTCTCCTCACAATAAACCTAGCATTAGCACCCCATCAACAAAACGCCGTTAGCCTACTTAGCATCATACGGCTACAAACTCAGCTCAGGTAAACTCGCCAAAATCTAACAAACTATTCCTCAACATTAGACTACCGCAGGTAGCAAACCCTATTTATTTTATGACCTAACAGGCAACAGGCAGGTGACAATCCCTTCAAATTATCCGGGGATATAAAAAGTGTGAGGGTAGTACCTCACTCTGTTTTGTGTTTGTCTGATGTATCCTTTTCTTGTTGAGTACCCTGTTTGAAAGTAAAGGCTGTGGCTATGATTTGCACTGCAAGAATAATCGCGTTTACAGCGGTCCAACTATCCACTAAACCTATTGGACGACTAAGATCCTCCGTAAACAAAAACACAACAACACCTGCAATCCCCAAAATAACACTCAGGGTAAACCATAAAAGACGACGTTGCTTCTGCTTCTTCACCTCATCTTCCTCCACGTCTTGCTTATCGGCATACTTTGCATTCTTAGCCTCCGTTTGCTTAGTCTGAGACTTCGTATGTTTCTGGCTACGTTGCAACAACACCCCCATAGCCAGTAAGATAGCCAATATAACACCAACAACACTCAATACTAGATTTACAAGTGCCCAAACTGGTTTTTCATCTACATTCTCCCCCGGAGGTGATGTAGTTGGACTTGGAGTCGGTAATAAAGTTGGGAGGGGTGTTGGGGTAGGTGTGGGCGTTGAAGTTGGCGGACGGGTTGGGGTAGGTGTGGGTGTCGATGTTGGCGGACGGGTTGGAGCAGGAGAGGGAGACGGAGTTGGGGTGGTTGTCGGACTCGTTGAAGGAGTCGGAGTAGTTTCTGGTTCCCACTGAGCCACATAAGTGGCATCACCCAAAACAGTAGGTGTTGGGTTAGGAGCCCAGCCAATAAAACTCCAACCCGATTGACCAGTTACTACCGGCGCCTTAGGAGTCAAATCACCCAAACCACACACAAAACTAACCGCACCAAACGTACCATACTCACCAGGCAAATACGACACCGTATAGCTCAAAGGTAAACCCGCCTCAAACCATACCGCAAACAGAGTAACATCACCTGTGAGACCAAGATAAGATGTAGAGCCGGCAACAAAATCAGGAGTCTTAGCATCTGAGTTGTAGGCCCAGCCTTGGAAATCAAATCCTTCTCGAACCATACTGCCTTGAGAGGCGATAAGTACCGAGTAACCTGCCGGATATGAGCCGCCCAAAGGCACCATCCCACCTGTATATCCATTACCATTATATGTTACAGTGTAAAATATCGGTTCGACACTTGTTGCCCATTGGGCTACATAGGTTATACTACCTGATACCGTAGGTGACCAGGTTGGTTGCCAGCCTGTAAACCGATAACCCCCGGTATGATCAACTGCATGATCAGCACCTGAGCGGGTACCAAATACGGGTGTATCTTCACCAAAGACAAAGTTGGGGTAGGTTTCATCGACAGCTTGCCAAGTACCCTGAGTCCCAGGATCATAACCCACAGTGTATTGTGCTAAGGGTGTGCCGTTTGTGTAGCTTATGTCATAATTATTGTATCCTTGAGTGAAGGGCTTTGACCAATCTCTACCCGCTATCTGCGCGGCATATATTGAATCATCATCTGGATGTCGGTTGTATGCTGCAGAAGCACGATTATCTGAAAACACTACTCCCAAAGCAACATAGAGCCTGTTAAGATTTGTATTAGTGTTAGTAACCCAAACCCCGCCACCATTACCTGATGCCACATTACCCAAAACCACACCACCCGACAACTCAGCACTGCCGCCAGAAACGTACACACCGCCACCGTTTGAAGCTATATTGTTAGAGATTTCGCCGCTTCTCATTGTAAAGTTACCATTGGCAGAGAGGAACACGCCACCACCATCACCTACGGATGCAGTATTACCCGAGATTTTGCCATCTTCCATGATAAACAAGTATCCACCTCGGATAGATACGCCGCCGCCACCACCTAATATATACGCGGCAGCCACATTGTTAGAGATTTCGCCATTATGCATAATGAAGGTACCCCCGTTAAGCACGCCGCCACCACCAAAGAATTGGGATGTTGCGGCGTTATTAGTAATCATGCCATCAAACATAGTGAAAATGCCATTCTCAATACATACCCCGCCGCCAAAATCAGCTGTGTTGCCAGAAATCATTCCACCGTACATAGTAAAAGATGAACCCGGGTTGACATTCACACCACCGCCGCCTATAGTTGAGGTGTTATTTGTAATCATCCCGTTAAGCATAGTGAAATCGCCGTCCAGGTTCACACATACCCCGCCGCCGCCATGTTCTGTGTCTCTGTTGTTTGAAATTTCGCCTTTGACCATAATACATATGCCGTTGGAGGCAACGTTCACACCGCCGCCAGCAAGGTTATTTGCATGGGTTACGATTATGCCGTCAAGTGTTAATGTGCCAAAAACAGTAATAGTAACTTTTGTATGTGTAGCAGTGAGTTTATAGAAATCAGCCCCAGTTTCACTTATTAGGGTAATTTCTTTGTTTGTGGGAATAACAAGTGTTTGTGTAAGGTCAATATCTCCACCAAGAGCAATAATATTAGGTACACCCGGCTCCGCGGCATTAATAGTTGCAACAAGCTCTGTTTCATCATTAACAACTACGGCAGAATCAGCCGCTACAAAAGGCGAAAAACCACTAAATATTGAAACTACCGAAAAAATCAACAAAAACGCAGATAACAATATGGTAAAAGATACAAGCATATCTTTACGCAGAGAACGGACGTCAAAAATAAATATTTTTATAGTCATAAATGGCAACTCATTTTTTTAAAGCTATACTATGATGTATAAATAGTTATATCTTGTGTTCTATGTATTTTTAAAATTTATTTCGCAGGTGAAAAAGGTAATTTTTTTAATCCACAAGGTATAGTTCGCAAACCAATTTTTCCTCCATAGTAAGACCCTAGCCGATGCGATAACACAAAAATTAAAAGCGGCAAACTCTTTATCGTGTCGGCGTAAAATGACTCAAGACCTCATCGCTGAGATTCAAGCTAAAAACTCACAGATAACTCAAAGTCAACTCTTAGAACAGCTTGAAGTTGAGCGAACCAAAACCGCTGGTCTACTGAGTGATGAAACCCTGCTACGCCTGATTGCAACAAAACTCGGGGTACAGATCTCCCAGACTATATTTCAACCCAGCAATATTATCTCTTCAGGGCGCCTGTTTGCAGGCTTGTATGATGTGAATGTAGCTGGGCGGTTAATCGCAGTTTTTCCCGTTAAAACTTTTAGCAGCGAAGAAAAATCAGGTAAATTAGCCACCCTTATGCTAGGTGACAACGATGGTTTGTTGCGTGTGGTTCTCTGGAATGAAAAAGCCGAGCTGGTAGAAAAAGGCGAACTTAGAGTCGGCCAAGCCGTTAGACTGTTACATGGCTATACCCGAGACGATCGCTATGGCAAAACCGAGTTGCATCTGGGGACCAAAAGTCTAATCGAACAGGTATCCTCAGAAGAAACTGTTGAGTATCCGCCCCTTGAACAGTTTACAACAAAAATCAGTAACTTAAACCCCAATTTGGGTAATGTGCATCTCGCTGGGGTGGTGAAGGCGGTTTTTGGTAAAACCGGATTTACCCGAAACAACGACAGTGATGGTGTAGTTATGCGGTTTGCACTAAGAGACGACTCCGGTGAAACAACGGTAGTTGTCTGGAACGAAAAAGTAGACGAACTTGAGAAGCTCTTGCGTGAAAGTACGCATCTTTTGTTAGTTAATGCGCGTGTGAAGGAAGCAAAGGGCGGCACAGTTGAGGTACATGTGGATTCAAACACCAATGTTTCTGCTCAGTAATCTGTTTTTGATTCTAATTTGGACAAGCTTAAAAATTAGCGATAAACACTGCATAGACTTGTATGACGCAGAGTAAACGGCGCAGAATCAGTGGTGACTTAGCTGACTCTATACTGTTGATTATCTACAAAGATGGTCCTCAATCCATAGAGCAACTTGAAGAAAAAACAGCGCTACACACCCTTAATTTAAACAGCCGCATAAGCAAAAGGCGCCGACTAAGAGGCGGCAAACAGTTAAACGCGGTTGCGGCTTGTGAGATTTTGGTTTGCCGCGACTGGATACAACTGGCCCAGGAAAAATATGAGTTAACTACTATGGGTCAAGTGGAAGCAGAACAACTCACTACTACACTTGAACAGGGTGCCCATAGAATTGAAACCCAAATCCTCAGACCCTCCGCGGCTGCAAGAAACTCTACTGTGAGCTATGTTGCGGTGGCTGTTCTCAAGCTGGCGACGGGATTGCTTAGTGGCAGTGTCGGCTTAATCGCAGATGGTGCAGACACCGCAGTTGACACGGCGGCTTCAACAATTGTTTGGGCCGGTATAAAATTCAAAAAAGAAGTCATAGGCACCTTAGTTATTATCGGATTGATGTTTCTCACCGTTGGTATCTTGTTTTACACTTCGATTTCTTCTATTCTTGATACTTTAGCTGGTACCTTCCTGCCTATAACCATGCCCTATGTTGTTATCACAGTTGAAATCATTGTTATGATCTCCATGTTTCTACTTTCATTTTATCAGCGGTTTGTGGGTAAACGAAGCCAAAATTTTGCGTTAATCTCCCAGTCTATTGACTCCAAAAACTCGATCTATTCCGCTGGGGCAGTTATAGTTGGGGCAGTTTTCTCTATCTTTGGTATATACTGGGTTGATGCAGTCATTGGAACTATTATTGCAGTTCGCATAAGCATTGATGGGGTTGGGTTGATTCGTGAAACTGCCAAGACTCTGCAAGGCACAAAGCCCGAGTTTTCCAAGTTCAAGCTTCCCTTTGAAAAACAGCTTACCCAGCGGCGTACCAATATTTTTCAGCACTGGATACTACATGTCATACATAACGACAAGTTGCGCACTAAGGGTGAGATTGTAACTTCCCTTGAGAAAACTTTTCGACCCAACTATATGCCTGTGGTGTTCACCGAGTTTATGGCTGGTATGGACGTAAATTTTGATGCCAACTTTGCTGAACTCATAACCCCTCTGCTTGGCGCGGGTTACTTGACCGAAAAAGTTGGTCGTTACAAAATCACCCGCAGAGGAAAACGATACATCAAAAACGCAACCGAGCCGTTGCCCTGCGAACAAACAGAAGTATAAACAACAAAAAAATAAAATAAAGAGGCCTAAATGGGCCTAAATTTTTGCAATAATGGCATTTGTTATTTCGGTGCCTTTGGCTTCTCCACCTAAATCGTGGGTTCTGACTTTGCCTTCTTTGAGCACCTCTATGACGGCGTCCTCAATTTTTTTAGCGCCTGCCTTCTCGCCTAGCCAGTCTAGCATCATTGCTCCTGCCATGATGGTGGCTATGGGGTTTACTCGGTCCATGCCTGTGTATTTGGGTGCTGAGCCATGGACTGGTTCGAACATGCCATAGGTTGCGCCAATGTTTGCGCCTGCTGCTAGTCCCAAGCTGCCGGTGACTTGTGCGGCCTCATCAGATAAGATGTCGCCAAAGAGGTTAGTGGTGACCATGACATCATATTTTTCGGGTTGTTTGATTAGTTGCATGGTGGCCGCATCTATGTGCAGATCATCGACTTCAACTTCAGGATAGTTTTTCTGTGCTTCTTTAACTGCGTCTTTGAAGATACCATCGGTTATGCGCAAAATGTTGCCTTTGTGTATGTATGTTAGATGTTTGCGGCGTTGCATAGCCAGTTTGAAGGCAAAATCTGCCACTTTAAACGAGGCTTCTTTTGTTATAATTCGAAGCGCTATACCTACTCCAGGTGCTAAAAGGGCTTCTACGCCTGAGTAGAGGCCCTCAGTGTTTTCCCTGACAACAACAAGATCAATGTTGGGCTTGAGTGATTCTACGTTGGGAAAACTGCGGCATGGGCGCACGTTTGCATACAGCCCAAACATTCGCCGAAGTGTAACTGCCACGCTAACTGGGGCGCCAGCTTCTTCTGGAGTAGTCATGGGTCCTTTTAGGCATGCGTTGCTTTGTTTGATGAGTTCTATGGTTTCTTTAGGTAAGTTTGTACCATGTTCAGCGATGCAGTGAGCTCCTGCTTCGCCATAGATTATGTTTAGTTTAAAGTTGGATTTTTTCTCAACTGCTTCCAATACTCTAACGGTGGCTTCGGTGACTTCGGGTCCGATACCATCGCCTTTGAGCGCAACTATGCTGTAGGATTTAGTCATGATTTATCTTCCTCTAGTTTTTAGAACAATGTTTCTGCTTATCTGTGTTTTCCCGCATGGTTTTCTATTTTTACACTGTTTAACCCTCAAACTGCATTTCCATATTGCTTACCGCAGAAAACACCTCACAACATAACTGTTTACTACGCAGTTTGATGCCTGCTTATCTGTTGACAAATAGTTGTTGTGGCATGCTTCTTGGATCATGCTTATTTTGTGTTATATTTTGTAGTCTAATAGTCTTTGGCGTTTGCGGGTTTGGCTGGCTTCATCTTTTTCTTTATAGGCCTGTCTTAGGGTGATTGCATTGGTTTTCACTCGCTCCCATCGTTTTTCTGTATTTTTCTTCTCTTGTAGTTTAACAACGTCTAAGAGTTTGCTAAATTTTTCTACTGTTCCATCTTTGCGCGTGCGCTCGATCTTTATGCAATCATCAACCATACAAATAGTGACACAAGCACCACAGTACACACAAAGATCCTCAATTATGCCGATTTCACCGGTGCCCCAATAGAGGGCATTGGTTGGGCAGACCTTGATGCAGAGTTTGCATTGTGTCCCCTCACAGGTAAATTTATTGATGCTGATTTTGCCCTCTTTGAAGAGTTCCTTGACGCCTGTAGGCTCTATGAGCTCTTTTCGGCGTTTTTGACGTTCTTCTTCCTCACTTGTTGCTTGCTCGTCTTCCATCATCAAATCGAATATAGAAGGAACTTTCGTGGGCGTTGACATCTAGATTCACGATTAACGAATTAATCAAATAGCTTTTCTAAACTATAATTACTTATCTGGCTTTGCCCCCCAAATTCTATGACATACTCTAGTAGTTATCCACAACTGCCACCCGATGCTAAACCCTAATACGCCAGTATCCCATGCTATACTTGGGCTGACAAGCGTGTCTAAACTCAAATACGGTGTCTTTCTACCATTTTACGCACTCCCAACCTCAACTTCAACCCAAGCCTTTAGCCAACTAAAAAACATAGTCTTAGAATGCGAACACCTAGGCTATGATTCCATCTGGCTTGATGACCACCTCATGTATGGCAACACACCAATTCTTGAATGCTGGACTATCCTCTCTGTACTCGCCGCAATCACCACCAAAATCCGCCTAGGAATCATGGTGAGTTGCAATGCACACCGAAACCCCGCATTACAAGCCAAGGCCGCCGCTACCTTTGATGTCATATCCGATGGCCGCTTGGAATTTGGCATCGGCGCAGGCATACAAAAAACTGAACATGAAGCCTATGGTTTTAGCTTTCCCTCACACCACGTGCGAATAGCGCAACTCGAGGAAGCCATCAACGTTACCCAGCAACTTTGGACCTGCCCAAAAGCCAACTACCAAGGCAAATACTACACCCTAAAAGACGCTCAATGCGAACCTAAACCCAAACAAACTCCCTACCCCCCCATCACCGTAGGTGGTAGCGGAGAAAAACATACCCTAAAAGTCACCGCCAAATATGCCAATCGTTTCGACTGGGGCTTTCTACCCTCTATTGAGCTGTATAAACATAAATTATCTATTCTAAAACAAAATTGCGAACTCATCGGCAGAAACTTTCAAGATATAGAGCGCTCTTGCTGGCCCAGTGGCCAGATACTGTTTGCCCCAAACCAACAAAACTTGCAGGAAAAAATCGCCAAACACAAACCCGTCAACACCTCACTTGAAGAATTCAAACAATACACCCTAATAGGCACAGCAGAGGACAACCTGCAGAGCTTTCAAGCGTATCTAGATTTGGGCGTAACCTATTTCATGTTATACTTTGCCGATTTACCCAACCTTGATGGTCTAAGAACATTCAAAGACGCAAGTAATTGTCTCACTGTTTAGATCTCCTCTTGCAATATGTTCAGTCTGCAAAATAGCAATGTAGGTTAGGTTGTCTGTTCTAAAAAGCAGAGAGCATTATAGGTTTGTTTTGCGCGTCGGGGGTTATTTTGAGTTAGTTCCAATAGGAAAATTTTATATTAAGAGTCGTTGTCTAACACAGATATGGCCCCCAAAAAACAAAAAACTAAGAAACGCTTAACGCCGGCGCAGCAAAAACAAAACTCTAAACGCACAACTTGGATTGCAATAGGCGCAATAGTGGCCATTGTTGTGATTTTTGGAGTTATCGCGGCGTCAGGTATACTTGGTAACAATCAACCCGAGGTCCCACCAGACCCAATAGATCCAACCAAAGTTCTACTAGAAACATCTGTAGGTAACATAACAATAGATCTTAGAATCGATAAGCCCATCACCTCAACCAACTTTATCGAGCTCGTCAAAGCAGGTGCATACGACAACACCGAATTCTACCGAACAATGGCGGACTTTATGATTCAAGGCGGCAAAGGTGCTACTGGTGGCGGTTATCCAACCATAAAAGATGAAATCGGAACCAACAACCGCAACGAAAACTACACCATAGCCATGGCAAACACTGGGAAAGCAAACTCGGCATCAAGTGAATTCTTTATAAACGTAGCAGACAACGGACAACGAATCAGCGGCTTTAACTCAGCCTATACAGTGTTTGGTACCATCATTGACGGTCGAGATGTAGTTGATGCAATAGCTACCGCACCTGTAACCGAAAATCCACACACCCCTGGCGAAATGAGTGTTCCAGTTAACCCTGTAATAATCCTGCGTGCTACCGTTTTACCGTAGCATCAGGTAAAGCCTCCTCTTTATTTAACCCCCAAATATTTGTGGCTGTTTTGCAATAGGCATAATAGCTATTGTTTCATTGATTGTTTTGGATATTATTATGACAGATCAAAAAATAAACTCAACTGTAGCCGCCGATGAATATGTAAACGGCATAAAGGTCCTTTTTCACACCAACATGGGCGATATAACAATTCAGCTCCGAAACGATATGCCCATAACTACTGCTAACTTCCGAAATCTTGTGATCAAAGGGACTTTTAACGGTACTATATTTCACCGCATTATTGATGGCTTTATGATTCAAGGCGGCGACCCCACCGGAACCGGCTATGGCGACCCCTCCATTCCTGATATCAAAGATGAATTCACCTGCAAAAACCGCAATGTCCGCGGCACCATCGCCATGGCAAACGCCGGCCCAGACACAGGAAGCAGCCAATTCTTCATCAACTTGGTAAACAACAACTACCTAGATGACAAACATCCCCAGTTCGGCAAAGTCATAGCCGGTATGGATGTTGTGGACCAAATCTCAAAAGCAAAAACCGATCGAAACGACAAACCACTCAAAGCAATCATTATAGAAAACGCGACAATTGTACCCTAAACAAAAAAGTAAGAAAACTTACTTTTTCTGTTCTTCTTTTGGTTTAGACCCAATCTCAACAACTTGAATACTTATCTGATACTTTTTACCGCCAGCTACCATTTTACCTGTCCCATAGTATCCTCGACTGCCGGTTTTGAAGTCTTTTTTATCTATGATAAAATTCTGTTTATCACCGTTTAACTGAATCGTTGCCATGTTTGCTTGTTCACTCAATCTTTATCGCCTTATATCTTGTATCCTCACAGTGACTTTTCACCTTTTCGCTCCAACACACCCAAACCCCCCATCCACACACCAAATATCTACCCAATCGTTCTACACAACCTCTCAGCATATCTCACATCGATTAGGCGGCTGTTTGATTCGTTGTTATTGTTGTTTTGCTTATCGTCCTTTGGTTGGGGTGCAAAAAATTTAACAGCCGCCCAAACAAATAGTTCTCATTACATCTTGAAGGTTGCTATGTTGAGAAGCGATGAAATCAAAAAGGGAAACCAAAAAGCACCCCACCGTGCTCTGCTCAAATCGCTGGGTTTAATTGATGAGGATATGACCAAACCATTCATCGGAGTAGCTAACAGCTACACAAATATTGTTCCTGGTCACATCCACCTGCGCAACTTGGCAGACGCCGTAAAGGAGGGTATTCTCTCAGCTGGCGGACAACCCTTCGAATTTAACACCATAGCTGTCTGTGACGGTATAGCCATGGGTCACGAAGGTATGCGCTACTCATTGCCCTCACGCGAGATCATTGCGGATTCTCTAGAAATTATGCTCCAAGCCCATCGCCTAGACGGACTTGTTATGGTCTCTAATTGTGACAAAGTTACTCCAGGCATGCTCATGGTAGCAGCACGTGTCGACATTCCAGCCATTATAATCACAGGCGGACCTATGGCCGCAGGCCGATTAAACGGCAAAAAAGTCAGCTACAGCTCCGTACCTGAAGCATTAGGCCAAGTAGCCGCAGGCAAAATGACTGAGCAAGAACTCACCCAACTGGAAAACTCGGCCTGCCCCGGATGTGGTAGCTGCAGCGGTATGTTCACCGCAAACACCATGGCCTGCATGGCCGAAGCCCTAGGCATGTCTCTACCCTACTGCGGCACCTCATTGGCAACAAGCGCCTTTAAACTCCGCCTAGCCAAACAAACCGGCCGCCAAATAGTCCAACTCACCAAAGACAGTATCAAACCCTCCCTGATCTTAACTAAAGCCGCTTTTGAAAACGCCATATCAGTAGACATGGCACTGGGCGGATCAACCAACACCACCCTACACCTACCCGCCATAGCAAAAGAAGCCGGCTTAACCCTGCCGCTCTCAGCATTTGATGAAATCGGCAAAAAAGTCCCCCATCTCTGCAGCATGATCCCAAGCGGCACCTATGCCCTAGAAGACCTAGATGCTGCAGGCGGAGTCCCCGCAGTAATGAACCAACTCCAAGATCTACTCAACTTGGAACTACCCACAGTCAGCGGCAAAACCGTCCACGAAAACATCCAAAACGCAACAGTGCTCAACCCCGCAGTCATTCACCCCCTCTCAGACCCCGTGCACAAAGAAGGCGGCATTGCCATCCTAACCGGCAACCTCGCACCCAAAGGAGCAGTCATAAAAACAGCCGGCGTCTCAGCCCAAATGCAAAAACACACCGGACCCGCAAAAGTCTACGAATCCGAAAAAGAAGCCATAACAGCCATCCGCGCCAACCAAGTAGTACCCGGAGATGTTGTCATCATCCGATATGAAGGCCCAAGAGGCGGCCCCGGCATGCCCGAAATGCTCATCCCAACCGCAACCATCGCCGGCATGGGCCTCTCAGAATCAGTCGCACTCATAACCGATGGACGCTTCAGCGGCGCAACCCGCGGCGGCAGTATCGGACACGTCACACCCGAAGCCTTCGAAGGCGGACCCATAGCAGTCATCCAAAACGGCGACACCA
Source organism: Nitrososphaerota archaeon (assembly GCA_031256395.1). Classification (GTDB taxonomy): domain Archaea; phylum Thermoproteota; class Bathyarchaeia; order Bathyarchaeales; family Bathycorpusculaceae; genus Bathycorpusculum. The sequence goes on along the minus strand of JAIRQQ010000076.1, from coordinate 31,352 downwards.
TAACCATCGACATCCCCAACCGCACCCTACAAGTCGAACTCTCCGACCAAGAACTCCAAACCCGCCTAGCCGCCTGGAAACCCCGACCACCAAAAATCACCAAAGGCATCCTCTCAAGATACAAACCAACCCCCACAGAATAACCAACTCCTGTACACAGTTGGGTTACTGAGTATCCTAAACCTTGTAAATAAAGAAATAAAAATTACAGTATGAGTTCACGCCTCAAAATAACAAAACACTCCTAAACCTGTCAGACCGTCATTACATTTTTCTACGCTTAAACTAAGCTCCAATCAGCCAAATCAGCTCAAAAGTATAACGATTGGCAGTTCCGTTACATTTCCGTTATATCCTTATAATTTTCATATCCGAAAAAGAGGTTAATCTGTTTAAAGTTTGCTTGTCTGTTTTTTTGTGCCGTAAACTACATTCCTATCCAGAACCATATCATAAGGTGGCTGGCTACACAAAACAGTGAATAATATTAAGAGTAAAAAATGGGGAGTAGAAAATCAGATAATTACAACATTAAAATAATACTTGGGGGGCGTGAACGATATGCCGGTTAGTTCCGTAAAACAAAATTTCCGAGCCATAGTCAAATTTAACAATTGTCTCTACTCTATTTGCCTTCAAAGAGGCCGCAAACTCTTCTGCACTCTGAAAATAGAAAAGATCACCAAACAAAAAAAACATATATTTAGGTTCAGGCGGCACAATTGTCAAGTCCTCAGACTCAAAATAACGAATGATTTCCTGATATTCTTTATGAGTTATATATCCATTGGGGATTTCAGACGAAATAGTGAAGGTGATGTTTTGGCACTCCACAATGTTACCGTCAACATCAAAAGCGTAAACATATAAAACTTGAGCGCCGTTATATAAGCCGGTGAGTTCGGTGGGTTCGGTGTAGGTAACATTTGAATCCCCCGTTAGAGTACTGGTCTCATACAAAGTCATCTTTGGACCCTCTGTATAGTTAACGAGGTCGTATGTATATTCGCCATCTAATTCTAGAAAATAGGTGACTCTTGCTACTGCATCACTTGCCGTAATATTGAGCATAATCTCGTGTATTTGGTATGTAGTATCATTTTGGGGTGAGAGAATTTGAACCTGAGGCTCTTTAGGTGTTTGCTTTATTAGGCCATCATAAATATCGAAACTGACAAGGGCACTATAGGTGCCAACTAAAACTAAGCATGTAAGTATACCTGCCACAATCAACATAATTGTGTTCTTTGAATTTTTCATTTTCTCACACCTGATGCTGATAGCGTTTGATATACCATTTATAATTGCGCCATATGAAGTTTACTTTTCACTACTCTGCCAAGTCTTTGTCTATAGTTCTCTCCTGTAAATAGATAGGCTTTTTCAAATAAAAAAGCAGGAGGGTGAATCCTGCATTGTGGTGGGGTTACCCTGCGGCGTTGGTTGATCTTTTGGGTGCCTGCGTCTGTATCATTTTCTGCACTTGCTCCAAGTTATCTTTGACCTGCACAGTTAAACCATCATAATACGTTGGTATGAGTTGGGCTTTCTGGTATGGCTATAAGTAGTTTTACTTATTGAGATGACCTATGGACAACATTGAATTTACAGATCACATATCAGTTAGCGATTACATTGAATTAAGGAAAACTGGACTTTAAGACCCTTTCAAAGACAGACCGAAACAGCATTGAAAAGCTACGCCTTTCTTATCGTTGCAAAAAGAAATGAAAAAACCGTTGGAATGGCACGGCTTATTTTCGATGGCGCTTATATTGCAGTGCTTGTTGATGTGATTGTGTTGCCAGAATATCAAGGTCTCGGTATCGGTAAAACTATGATTGAGAAAGCACTGGCATATCTAAAAAACAATATGGCGAACGGTGAACAGGTACTTGTTATGCTTGTGTCTGCTAAGGTACCGAGGGTTTTTTACGAGAATTTTGGATTCATCAAACGACCGATGAAACATACGGTGTAGGTATGTCGCAATGGTTATTAAAATGAATATATGCATTTGGCTCTTAACTTCTTCAGCACCTTTCGCTTTTTCTTCTAACAGAAAACAACCCCTTTCTGTGCACACAAAACTATTCTGATACAACTCAGATTTTCTATCAGCTAATAACAAAAAACATTGTACTACTGTTATCTTATATATTGGTTAATCATCGGCTGGATTAGGATCGTCCTCAAATTCCTGCGCAGGAGGTTCTTGTGTTGGGTCGGGTTGGGTTTCAAATGTTTCTTGTGTTGGGTAGCGTGTGTTTTCGTGTTTTCGTGGTTTTTTCTTTAGCATGGGTAAAATGAATTCTAAGGCTATAAGACCTATGATAATTGCAATAAGCACTGGTAGACACCAGGGGTTACTGCGTAGAAATAGTGTAATGTGTCCAAACCAAGGTATTCGCATAATCACTTTGCCAATGACCAGATCTTCAGATACGCCTTCACCTGTGTGCCATATGCAGTTTGAGTCATAATCATGCTCTTCTACTGGGCTTGGCCATTTCTTGCTTGGGTTGCCGTCACCTTTGGTTTGGAAATAGAGTTTGCCATCAACCTCATCGCTTGTGACTATTCGATGAACAATGGGTGTAGCTGTGGGATTAGTTGGATTTTGATATACAATTATATCGCTGTTTGGATAGTTGGTGTTTAGATCTTTAGCATCCACACCTTGAATGATAATTATATCCCCAACATGAAGAGTAGACTCAAAAACATGGCTCCCACCATCACAAGAACCGTTATAGGTTACACACATGCTACCGCTCTCTACCACCCGTATTGGGACATCAACATTTAACGCCAAGGGCAGACCAAAAAAGAAACCGCCAATTATGAGCACCCCTACAGCAACAACTAGGAGGGATTTCATGTACTCGTTATGGGTAATTTTTTGGATGCTATTCATCTGTTAATCTCAACTGTGTTGCATAGACCAACACAGCCAATATTAATAAACACAATCATTTCCCACTCATAATCAAACAAATATCTACCTCTATTAATTTGACCAACTTTTGATATATAGCAGTCTCTTTAAAACCGTAATCAAAGACGGCAAAACCATACAAAGAGCCATCAAAACTAACACACCAAAATGAAGCATCTCCAATAGATTCCGATCCATCGCCTCTGAGAACAAATACAACCCATAATAAGTGACGCTATCCACACCAAACGGCACAAACCCCCACCTGTAATTCAAAAACAATGTACTCTCAATTAACGATGCAAACAACAAACCCAACCCAACAGCGCCAAGCCCCAGAGCAATTAAACGATCTTTTCTCTGACAAATAGACTCAATTAACACCCCACTTTTGTCTACTATTGAGGCCGCAAGCAAACAAAAAAACGGCACAACAGAATAATTATACTTAAACGCACTCACATAGGGCACTTTTAAGTGCAAACCTAACACCAAAAACAGATTCAACCCCACAATTACCCCTATGGTTCCAAGACAAACCATATCCATCTGTAAAAATGCTCTCAACTTTTTTCTGTAGATGACTCCAAGCGCTACAGCAAAAAATCCTCCAAGAAAAACAAACCACCCCGCACTATTAACAAATATAATCGGCAAAAACGCAAGCACCGGATCAGTCACCCACTCAGGATATGTAAAATCAGTGTTAAAGTAAACCCCCGCAAAGTGCTGATTTGCAAAACCACCAAACCAAACAGCATGCAAAATCAACGAGGGCAAAACAAACAACATCACCTTCTTAAAATCCAATTTGAAGCAAGTTTCTTTTCTATGCAGATATATAATCAACAACATGGGTATGAGCATAAAAACTGCATAGAGCTTAGTTAACAGGGCAACTGCAAAAACCACCCCTGCACCCACCACCAACTTTTGAGAATTACGCCTAACCGCCAAAATACCCAAAATTAAAAAAAGCAAACCCAAAAAGAGATATTGATTATCTATCAAAAAAATCCGTGACATATACGTATGCCACGGCACCATACCAAAGAGCGCGGCCGTAGCAAGCCCGCTTTTTCTGCCATACATCAAATTACCCAGCACATATATCAGAAAAACACTACCCAATCCAAACGCTGTAGCCAGCCACACCCCATTAAGATAAGATAAACCCACCACTCCAAAAAACAGGGCCGAAGTGTAGAAACCCAGAGGCGGTTGATTAATCATATGATCTGTTGAGATATAGGGAAAACCATGCGTAAGTATGCTTGAGGCCGCTTCGTATTCTATTTGGGCATCCCAATTCGTATAAGTAGCCATATACGCTGTAATCAGCAAGCTGCCCAGCAAAATCCCAATTATCGGATAATGTGTTACCAAGGCCGCTCTGAGTTTTACCATTTCCCCATCCACTATAGCAATTTCATGTAACCATTTTAAAATTACCCCTAACTTTCCAACTAACTATCAACCAAATTTGCTTACAGGTGCTCGTGGTTGCATAGTCCGATAAGGAACAGTAAAATAGTTATATTGACTTTTAGTTTTAGGGTGTTTTATTTGTCAGCGACTTTAAATCAGGAAGGCGAGTGGAACTTTCGAATAATCGCCAAAAGATTACTCGTTGTTAAAATAAAAAGCGAAAGTCCCAACAAACTCGTCGTTTTAGATGTCATAAGTGGTCTAATTTTTCCCCTTGAAGCGCCCCCATCTGTTAACTTGGATAAACTTGAAATTAACCACGAATACATCTCTAACATCCAAGTCTATAGCTCAAAAAACCTCAACGATATCGCAGCAGATTTTATGAATTTCTTTGAAACCCTCGATGTCGAACAGACCATAGATGACTTTATCAAAGCATACTGGGTGTACCCAAGTAAACTCCGATTTGTACTCACCGAAATAGAAGAAGCCTAAACGCTGTTCTTTGCTCTATGTTAACCCAGAACCATGTTGACAAATTTGTCAGGGTTAAACAGTTCTAAGTCTTTGTAGTTTTGTCCTACACCTATGAAGAGAATTGGTCTTTGTGTTACATAGGTCACACTCAAAGCAGAGCCACCCTTCACATCAGCATCTACCTTTGTGAGTATGGTTGCATCAATGCCTACTGCTTTGTTAAATTCTTCAGCCTGTAACACTGCATCATTGCCAATAAGAGAATCCACCGTAAATACTGTGAGATCGGGTTGTACGACACGTTTGACCTTGATGAGTTCGTTCATAAGGTTTTGATTTGTTTGCATTCTGCCCGCCGTGTCGATTAAAACCACATTGATTCCATGTGCTCGGGCATGATTAACTGTGTCATAAGCAATTGCTGCAGGATCGCCGCCATAGGTGCTCTTAATTACACGAACCCCGAGCCGTCGACCATGCTCTTCGAGTTGCTCAATTGAACCTGCACGGTATGTATCAGCTCCCGCCAAGACAACTGTGTATTTTTTATCTTGGAAGAACCGTGCAACTTTGGCGATGGTGGTTGTTTTACCGGTGCCATTGATGCCTACAAACATTAGCGTTAGGGGTTCTTTCTTTTGGCGTTTTTCCTCGGCTTTTTGTAGCAAATCTATTCTTTGATTGGTTAGCATAACTTCTAGGAGAACTTGACGAAGGTTTTCGTCAACGACTTTTTTACGATCCTCCATCCGTTTAACCTGAACGCCATCTAGTCGCGCAACTAGATCATCGCAGATTTTGTCTGCGACTGGAAACGCCACATCGTTCTCTGCCAGACTCATTTTAAAATCAGATACAATAGGGGTTAAACTTTCAGTTTTAAGCTCCGTCGTGGTTACTTTGGTTACTAGGCCTTTAAACCCCGACTTGAGCTTCTCAAACATAGTTTACCGCTCTTGTCTTCTGTTTATTTGTTGCTTGCAAGCATTGATTCAAGTCTGCTTCTGCCGGTGTTTATACGCTCGGCAACTTGACTGAATTGCTGCTGGGCTGCATTCATGGTTTTCTCGAGTTCGTCGAGACGTTCTTTTAGAACCACTTTTGCTTCAGGCAATGTTTTCTCAATGGAAACGCCTGAACCTAAGCCTATGATGACTTTGTTGGCGTCTGCAAGTTTAACTTTTACATAAGAGCTACTGCCGATGGGAACCAGCATTTCTGCGTTTTCCTTTTCTTTCTCCATGTTGTCTAAGGTTTCGTTGGCATAGGTTAGATCCGCAATAGCTGTGTTAACCATAGTTATGCGGTGCTGTAGCGCTTCTGCCGTTTGCTCTAAATACCGTAATTCCATGCTGAGTTTACGTAGTTCCTCTTCAGCGGGGGCTCTTTGAGTCAAATTCTTATTCTCCAGCGACTAATTTCTTCAAGATTGGATTCTCGATTGCGTCTCCAGAGACTTCAACTGCACTAGTGATTTTTATGTGCATACGTTTTACGCGGTGGCGACTGCCTATTTCAGCGTAAACTTTCTCAACAGCATGTTCACTTTTGTCAGCTAAAAGTTCTCTAACGAATGGGGTCGAGAGCCTAGGCTTGTTGATTTGGCCAGTTACTTTGAAGACCTTCATGTTCTTTTCGTCCTGCACAATTGCAATGCAATCCCAATTATAAACGTATTCACCTATATTCCCCCAAAAAATGACGCCTAACCAAGCCCAAGAGCAATAAATGGTGCAGAAAATATCTTTGCATATCAATAAGCTTGGGTGCACACCCAAAAACCCCGCATCCAAATGGTTTTGATACCTGCTGATTTAAGTAGTGATTAATGCTCAAATAACTGTACTGTTATCATTCCGAGAAGTCGGCAATGTCCCCAAAAATAACTCCAAGATCTCCTGCGATAATCGCTGTAACGGCCATTTTTACTGCCATCATATTTATAATTATTTCACAAATCCCTCCCATACCTATCCCCGCTACATCGGGCTACTTCAACTTGGGTGAAACAGCTATCTATGTTGCCGCGTTGCTCTTTGGTCCCTTTGTTGGTGCATTTGCCGGAGGCATAGGTGCCGCGCTATCTGATGTTTATTTGGGGTTTGTACACTTTGCACCTGGAACATTGATAATAAAAGGTGCCCAAGGGGCCGTTGTTGGATTGCTAAATATCAAACTGAAAAACCACATCCAAAACTCCTCTCTACGAGCAACCATCTCAATTCTAACAGGCGGGTTAGTGATGGTTTTAGGTTATTTCCTCTACGAAAACCTGCTTGCAGTGTTTATTCCTGGCTTAGAAATCTATGCGCTAATTGAAGTGCCGTTTAACATAGCTCAGATGCTGGTAGGTTTGGTGATTGCCGTTCCAATTGTGCATACTATTCACCGAGTTTTCCCACAACTTAAAAACTACCTTTAACAGAGATATACCTATGAAACTTCAGCCTGGAAAAATCCCCCCCGATATACTAAAAAACGTGGTTTTCAAAAACCTAGGTGCCAAACGAAGTGAAGTAACACTTGGCCCAGCCATAGGTGTTGATGGTGCAGTGTTAAACATGGGCACCAAAGACGTTATTGTATCGGCTGATCCTATAACAGGTGCAGTAGAACGCATCGGTTGGGCAGCTATAAACATTAACGCTAATGACATCGCAACTTTTGGTGTTGAACCTGCGTTTTTCTTTAGCTGTATCTTGCTCCCTCCAGATGCTGATAGTAAAATCATTGAAACCATCAGCTCTCAGATGCATCAAGCCGCCAAAGAGTTAGGCATAGCCATTGTTGGTGGGCACTGTGAAGTTACCCCTGGCCTGACAAACCCCCTTGTGGTAGGTTACGTTATGGGCTTAACTGAGAAAGGCCAATACGTGACAGCCGCAGGAGCAAAAGCAGGTGATAAACTGATTATGACCAAAAGTGCAGGTATTGAGGGGACCGCTATTCTTGCTAGTGATCACGAACAACAACTCCAAACGGTTCTTAGCCAATCTTTAATTGATTATGCCAAACGCTTCTACAATCAAATCAGCATCGTCAAAGATGCCCTAATTGCCTACCGCACAGGCGGAGTCCATGCTATGCATGATCCAACAGAGGGCGGCATCCTAAATGGTATACACGAGATCGCTGATGCTGCTGGTTTAGGTGTGCAGGTTTTTGAAGAAAAAATCGCCATAGAACCCGAAACCGCAAAAATTTGCCGCTACTATGAAATCAATCCCCTCCAGCTTATCAGCTCGGGTGCTCTGCTTATCTCAGCAGACCCCCAAACAGCAACAAAAATCATCCAAAACCTAACTGACCAACATATCTACGCAGACATCATCGGTGAATTCCTGCCAAATGCTAACAAACGTCTCCTCATAAAGAGCGACAATTCTGCAGAAGACCTGCCAAGGCCCACCTCAGACCACCTCTGGACAGCACTATCCCACAAAAAACCTTAACCAAACTATCTTGGTTGTTTTTGTGCTAACATTTTTATCAACTAGCTTTGATAGGTTTTTGTTCTTTAGATTACTGTGTATCCTTCGTCTGTAATTGTTTTTTTAATTTCAGTGAGTGATATTAAATCGGAATTAAACTCTATGTTGATAGTTTTTGATGCTAAATCGACTTTGACGTTAAATACGCCCTTTAATTCCGATAGGGCTGAGGTGACTGCGCGTACGCAGTGCTCACATGACATGCCCTCAACATTTAGTTTGATTGTTTCCATCACAGTTTTGCTCCTTTTAATCTAAGTGCATTCATTACTACCGACACAGATGACAAACTCATCGCCCCCGCCGCAAAAATCGGAGTTAACAGCGGACCCCCAAACACATACAGCACTCCTGCGGCAATGGGTATACCTACAACGTTATATCCAAATGCCCAAAATAAATTTTGCTTGATATTGCGAATAGTGGCACGGCTTAGATTAATCGCCATAGGCACCACCACCAAATCGCCTTTCATTAGAACAATAGATGCACTCTCCATAGCAACATCGGTGCCGCTTCCAATGGCAATCCCAATATCTGCTTGCGCAAGCGCAGGGGCGTCATTAATACCATCCCCAACCATAGCGACTCTACGGCCCTCTTTTTGCAGTTTTTTGACTTGTTCTGCTTTATCCTGCGGCATAACTTCTGCAAAAACCCGCTCAATACCTACCTGTTTGGCAACTGCCTCCGCAGTTTCTTTATTATCCCCTGTAATCATCACTGTTTCAATACCCCTGTTTTTCAATTTTGCAATAGCGGCATGACTGCTTGCTTTTGGCTTATCCAAAACAACAACCCGCCCCATATATTGGCCATCAACAAGAACCGTTACCCCTCGTCCAATCTCAATTCTCTTTCCGTCAATTATGCCCTCAACGCCCCGCCCAGCTGTCGCCTTAAAATCTTTAACTTCCAAATACTTACCGCTATAATAGCGACAAATCGCTTTTGCAATAGGATGCTCTGAATATCGCTCCAACGAGGCCGCAAGCTCTAACACATCCCCCTCAACCGCTACAACTTCTGGTTTGCCCTCTGTTATGGTGCCGGTTTTATCAAACACAACCGTATCTATCTTGTGCAAACCTTCTAGTGCCTCACCACTTTTGATCAAGATACCGTTTTCTGCGCCCTTTCCAGTACCTACCATAATCGCAGTTGGTGTAGCAAGCCCCAAAGCACAGGGACAAGCAATAACCAGCACCGAGATTAGTACCGTCAATGAAAACTCTACATCCCCTGTTACGATAAACCATGCAAGCCCGCTAAATACTGCAATACTTAGCACAACTGGCACAAAGTAACGGCTCACAATATCTGCTAGTTGAGCAATAGGTGCCTTAGAGTTCTGGGCGTCCTCAACTAATTTGATAATTTGTGCCAATGCAGTATCTGCACCGATTTTATCTGCGCGAAATTGGATTGAACCTGTAGTATTTATCGTCGCGGCAAATACGCTATCGCCCTCTTTTTTATCAACAGGCATACTCTCCCCTGTTAGTGCACTCTCATCAATAGCTGTACTGCCTGACACAACGGTGCCATCAACAGGAATTTTGCCGCCAGGCTTTACGATAATTATATCCCCAACATTTAGTTCCTCAATGGGCATCTCCCGCTCCCTACCCTCTACAAGAATTGTTGCTGTTTTTGGTGTGAGTCCCATTAGTTTTTTAATGGCTCCACTGGTGCGTCCTTTGGAAACCGCCTCCAGAGATTTCCCAAGTAAAACCAATGTTATAATTACCCCTGCGGTCTCAAAGTACAAATGTTCTGCAAACGCAAAATGGCCTTGTGTAATTTGATATATTGCATATAGGCTATATGACACCGCTACTGTGGTTCCAATAGCGATAAGACTATCCATGTTTGGCGAGCGGAACCATAACGCACGAAAACCTACCACATAAAACCGGTATCCCATGATGATAATAGGAATTGTTAGCGCAATTTGTATCAACGCAAAATTGAGCGGATAGTGCATCGGGTGAAGAATCTCTGGGAGGGGTAGACGCCACCCAAATGGCAACATATGCCCCATAGCAACATATAGCAAAGGCAGACTAAACCCCGCCGACACAGCAAACTTGGTCCACAACGTTTTGATTTCTTTATCTTTGCGTAGCTTATCCTCATCAACAACATTGCTTCTGATTTCTGCCCAACTATACCCGATTTTTTCAATCGTTTTTTTGATAGTGTCTATATCTGTTGTTGCTGGATTAAACTCTACTGTCATGCGCTCAGTAGCCAAATTTACGCTGCAACTCTCTACGCCCTCTATTTTACTTATCGATCTTTCAACTCGTGCAGAACACGCAGCACAGGTCATGCCTATTATCTTGAGCGTTACTCTACGGTTGGTCATTTTTCCGCTTTAATCAACAATTATCCTACAACTTCAATATTTCTATAACAACATAGCTCATAGCCCAAGCGTATCTATAGTTGTATAACTATCTAGCCATCTGCTCTTCTATCAGGGTATCTTTATTTTTCAAGTTGAATAAGCCAGTGGTTTAATGTTTTCAAGTATTGTTCTCTATATAGTAGCGTGCGGCGTTTAAGATTAATCCGTTTGTAAGAATGCCTAAACTGTTGAGGGGATTTTCGTTTTCATCAACCCCGTAAGCAAATCCGTTCTCGGGCTCTTGTATATTTTGTTCAAGGTAGATGCACATGTTTTTAGTATAGTTGGTGTTGTAGATAGCTAAGAAGCTGAACGCGATTTTTGTATAGATCATCGGCGGGCGGATTATTGGTTCTTGTGCGCTGTTTAGAGTGGTCCAGATTTGACCATCTGGTAGTACTATCCATTCCCACTGCCAGTCGCTTGAAGTAGAGTCTGGGCCTTCTCCAAAGGCGCGAAATTTGTTGCTTTCGTTATAGTATGCTTCATGTGCTGAATAAGTCATATCTAACAAAGTTTTTAGTCTGGGATCGTTGTTTTTTATTTCAAAAAATGCACAAAGTATCGGTTCGCATGAAATTCTTGCTTTAGGCAGCATAACATTGCTCCCTACGTCGATGTATTCTGATGAGAGTATATTGTCTAGCACTTTTGTAGCAGAATCGGCAAGTTCTGGGTAAAAGGCTTCAACGCCTCTTATTGTGTAGTATGCGTATATGTTTGTGTCTGTTTCTGCTATGTTTTTTATTGTGGGTACTATGTTGGCGTAATTTGTCCGACCGTAATTTTGGCCATATACGATTCTATTTATTTTTGTGGTGTAATAGTCGCCGTAATCTTTTAGGTTGTTTAGTGCAACAAATAACCGTCCGGTGTCTGCTATATCGATGTACTCGTCTGGGGCTGAGTTATCCTGCACTTTTTTTCCGGTATCTGATTGGTAGAACCAAAATGGATTATTGGCGCTGCTTAGATCTCGGGTTTCTAGCCAGTTTAGCACCTTATCGATTCTTTCCTCAAATCCCCAAGCACCACTACGATTAATCAACCCCAAGGTTTCTGCATCAATAACTGCTTGAATGTATGCACCTAAGTCCCAATCTGTAAAGCAGGGTGAACCTGCGCCTGACAAGGGTAACCCCGTATTTCTATTAACCCCTATATCTGGCTGATAGTAACGCCATGCAATCGTTGCTACCGTTCGCCAAGTTGTGCTATTTATTGTTTGAGCGGATTCTATAACACCTGGTTTTCTAGGGGTCCTATCCCCAAACTCTTTGATATCCTGTAAAAAGTTATTCATATTTCCAGGTATCTTATTTTGATCGCTATTAGGGGATGTTGTTGATGGCTGAGGACTTGCAGCCTCAACGGGGGTATCCATCTGAGGGGATTGACTGTTTTTTGGCAGAAACGCAAAAAGCGCAACCAAGATAACAATGATAAGCCCCAAGGTCACTAAAATTTTGGTTCTTCTGCTAAAACCTGTAGCATGAACATCTCTATTTTGATTTAATAACTCGACAAACCGCTGAAGCATACCAATTTTCTGAGAATTACTCATATTTTTCCTCTCAGGGTGCTTGTTCAAAACTGAACTAGCTAAAACAACACTCTACCCTAATACAAGGTAGGTTCTTGCTTTTAATTAAGCTATTGAATAAACACTATAACCCACCAAATAGAATACCATAGTAAACAAAGCCTCTCTTGCCATAGTTGGATGTCTTGAATTGTACTTATGGTGTGTTTGGTTGTGTTTTTGATTGTTATTTTTCTGTACAATCAGTATTTATAACCTGTTAAACATCTACAGAGCCTCAAGAGGGTGAGACCGATATTAACACAGCCCAGTGCACGAACCATTCTAACAACCCTAGAGGGTATGTTAGATTTGCCTAGGCTTGTTAAATCTGGAGCAGATCCGTATCAAACCCTTGTTGTCACAATTATTTCCCAAAACACAGCTGATACCAACACTGAGCGTGCCTACAAAACACTCTCAGAACAATTCCAAATCGTGCCCGAAGTGTTGGCTAAAACTGAAATCAGCCAAATTGAGGCCTGCATACGCGTGGCGGGACTCTATCAAGGCAAAGCCAAAACCATTCAAACAGTATCTCAAACTCTGCTTGAAAAATTCAATGGCAAACTCGATTCAATTTTAACGTTGCCCACTCAGCAGGCCAGAGAGACACTTATGGCTATGCCCGGAGTGGGACCTAAAACAGCAGATGTGGTGCTACTGTTTTCTGCTGGCAAACCCACCTTGCCTGTGGATACCCATGTTAATCGCGTTTCAAAACGCCTAGGATTGGCACCTGCACATGGCGGCTATGAAGCGGTGCGACAAAGCCTGCAGACATTCTTTGAACCAAACGATTACCGCTTGGCCCATCTGCTCTTTATCGCACATGGCCGAAAAACCTGCAAAGCCCAAAAACCGCTCTGCCCAACCTGCCCCCTAAACATCTATTGTCCCTCTAATGGAAGCGTTACCTAATGCAGCTACCCGCAGAAGTCCAAGAATTCTTTCCCTACGACAAGGCCCGTCCCCATCAAGACGAATTCATAACAACGGTTAACAAAGCCCTAAACGACCGCAAAAGCGTACTCATCGAGGGCAGCAACGGATTGGGCAAAACAATCTCTGCCCTCTCAGCAGTTCTTCCCATTGCAGTTAAAAAAGACCTCAAAGTCCTCTATGTCGCAAGAACCCACCGCCAGCATGACCGCGTTATCGACGAACTCCGAGCCATCTACAAACAACACCCCATATCAGGCGTATCTATTCGGGGACGCAACGAAATGTGCCTCAACGTATTTGCCTCCAAGGGCGCATCGGACTCCCGCTCACTTATGGAAGTCTGCGAAATGCTCAAATCCAAAGGCCGATGCCCCTACCACACAAACGTACAAAACCGCTCCTGGGAGTACCTCCAAATGCAGCAAGAAGTCGCCCGACGTCCATACATGGGATCTGAAATTCTGCGCTCCTGCAAAAAAAAGGAACTCTGCGCCTACGACCTAGTCAAGGGTGCCCTATCTGAGGCACGAGTTATCGCTCTGAGCTACCTCTATGTCTTTGACCCCATAATCCGAACCGCTTTTCTAAAAAACCTAGAAACCGAACTCTCAAAGATCATTTTGGTTGTAGATGAAGCCCACAATCTGCCCGAAACCGCCATAGACATCTCGGGTAGTCAGCTAACCTCTTTTGTTATGAAAGCCGCTGAAACAGAAGCTGAACGATACGACTACCGCGACATAGAACAATTCATCCACTACTTCCGCAATGAAATCGAAACCCTAACCGATAAGATTCACAAAGAAGAAATCATACCCACAAGTCGCATAAAAAGCATAATTGATAAAGGCGGTATTCAAAATCCCCGTTCTTTCTTTGAACATATCCACGAAACCGGATTAGCCATAAGAAAAACTATGCTTGCTGAGGGCAGAAACCCTCGCTCCTACATTAATTCTGTGGGAGAGTATCTGCAGAAATGGATCGAAACAGCAGAGGATGACTCCTACATAAACGTGGCCAGCCGCTACTTTACCAAAGAAGGCAACAAAACCGGCAAACTCGAAATCGCCGCTCTTGATCCCTCCAAGATAACTGCACCCGTTTTTAGCTCCACATATGCTAATGTAATCATGTCAGGAACCCTCCAACCCCTAGAAGCCTACGCCCGCATCACCCATCTCTCACAAGACACTGTGCAATTCTTGGCCCCCTCACCCTTTCCAAAAGAGCACGTTTTCTCTGCAGTTTGCAGCGGAGTTACCACCTCTATGGAAAATCGCACCTCAAAAATGTATCAAACCATGATTGAGCGCATAAACGAGGTCGTCAACAGCACCCCAACTAACACAGGAATTTTTGCCGCCAGCTTCCAAGTACTCAATGCACTACTCTCCGAAGGCCTTGAGGAAAAATTACTAAAACCACTGTATTGTGAAAAAAGCGGCATGACCTCTAAAGCCAACGAAAAATTAGTCCAAGACTTCAAGCTATGCGGCGATCGGGGCGGAGCAGTCTTTTTAGGCGTACAAGGCGGCCGCACATCAGAGGGCGTAGATTTCCCAGGCAACCAGATGAACTCTGTATTGGTTGTGGGTGTACCCTATGCCGAACCAACCCCTCGCGTAAGAGCACAAATCGATTACTACGAACGATGCTTCCCCGGTAGAGGACGCGAATACGGCTACACTTTGCCCGCGATGAAAAAATCCACCCAAGCCGCAGGTCGACCCATTCGTACCTTAGAAGACAAAGGCGCCATCGTATTTCTTGACTACCGTTTCGGATCAGCCTACTGTAAAAGCTTCATACCCAGCTGGATAACAAACGGCATGAAAACTCTGCCCGATAAACCCGGCGTATTGGGCGATGAGGTCCGAGCTTTCTTTTCCTCTCAATCCTGAATCTCTTGAAGCTTATGATTCAACAAAACCTTGCCGATGATAAGTCGATGAGGCGTGGTAGTAACTGCGGTTTGAACCTTCAAAGTCCGCCTCTCAACATTGATCGCACGCAAAACCCCAATACCTAAAAACCGGTTTCCCCACCCATACAACCCAATTAGCACCCCTTTTTCAGGATCCTGCTTTTTAGGCACCGCACCTCGCGGCTCAACAGTAACCTGACTAAGCGGATAACATTGTAGCTTTGATTTACGCAAATACTTTGTATAAGTCATCTCACGAAGAAGTCTTCGCTTCTCTGCACTTCGTTGCCGCAATGCAGGTGAAGGAGTCACGGTCAATACACCCCCACCTCCCAGATAAGACATCAATGTCGCAAGCTCATCATTTACCTGAACCCCAATAACCATATTGGGCTTTAACTCTTTAATCAAAGTTAACTTGTAGCGAATAGCATCAATACCCGATACAAACCCATCTGTGTTAATTATTATAACATCTGCCTGACGCTGATTAGCTTCACCCATTATAGACGCTAAACCCTCAAGCGTTTTAGCAACTGCTGTTGGAGGCGAAGTAACCCCAATAAAATACCCGTTTTGATACCGTAAATCATAGAGCTCCACAATAGGCTTGGTAGCTATTGCATAACCAACCGTTGCACAAGGACCAATATCTGACTGCCCCAAATCCCCATCAAGAATAGCAACCCTGCGCTTGGCAGCAACCATCTTGTTTAACATATATGTACAAAAACTACTCTTACCCGAATCCGATGTGCCCAAAACCAAAATCACAAGAGGCTTTTTCTCAACTCCCAACACAATCTGAACCGGCTTATTCCACGACTCAGGAACCGTATTGCCCTCCATCTCCTGCACCGCAGCATTTACACCCAACACAACCTCAAAAACCGAAGATTCAGAGACAAAAAACGGCATACGCTTACCCTCTCTTACAACCGTCCGCTGCAACTCATTAAAGGGGCATCCAAACACTTCTGCCTTGCCCGAAATCAGCTCAACTGACGCTGGACCATCCACTATGAGCGTATTATTGGGTTGTATGGCTCGCCGCAATCATTGGTCTCCTGTGCACTGAATTACCTAATCGCCCAGCTATATGTATAGCTGAAGAAATATGCCTTCGGCTACGACTATGCTCTTTTAGAGGCCGATTAGTTCCAGCCTCATCTACCACCATAAGCACAACCTGCACCGGCAAAACACAATCCAGCTCTCTGAGCAAATCACTATAAACCGCTACCCCATTACCAATCTTTACCGTAACCCTAGTCAAGTTATAGTTAACACTTTTTAGAATTTTCTGGATACTAAAAACCACTTGATCACTACTATAACAAGTTTCTTGCTCTATAATTTTCCCATCAGCAATAACAGCTAAACCAATAGCTCCACCCGGATCAATACCTATAACTATCCGCTTGTAGGCCTGCTTACCAAGCATTAACCGCTTGGTTGCATTGAGCAAACTATCCAAATCCTCCACACCACAAAAAACCAAAACCTGATCAAACCCCACAAGATGCCGCTCCTCAGGCGTAGTTATAACCACCTCTACCTCAGACGGCACTAACACACCTGGAACCAAACTCACAAAAGAAATATCATGTTTTTTGAGCATGTTGACTATGTGAAAGTAGGCTACGCCTCGCACTGTTGCAACAGCAACTTTTTCGTTCATACAACATCCTTAAAGAGTATACGTTTAAGTGCAAACACAATATCTATCTCTTAATAATCCTTAAAAAGTGATTCCATGGCGCAAATCTCAATCGGCGTAGAATGCATCGACAAAGCCATCGGCGGAGGCATAAACCCCCAAACAATCACACTTATCTACGGCGAACCTGAAACCGGCAAATCCACCCTAGCAATGCAAGCCGCAGTCCACTGTGCTCTGCAGGGACAAAAAATCCTCTATGCCGACTGCGACAACAACTTTTCAACCCAACGCCTCGCACAACTCTCAGGCGACCGATTTGACGACGTCGCAGAGCGCATCATATTGGTAAAACCCCAAGATTTCAAAGAACAAACCGCCCTGATTGACCACATAGAAGACTACACCACAGGCGTTGGTTTAATAGTAATAGACACCTTCACCTCTCTCTACAGTGCCAAAGCCGCCGAATTCTCCCGAGCATATGGCACCAACCGCGAATTAAACCGACAACTTGCCATATTGGCACAAACAGTAAAAACCAAAAAAATTCCACTAGTTATGACCAGCCAAGTCCGAAGCGTAATTGGTAATGACGCCTCAGACGTACGTCCGGTAGCAACCCGGGTCCTACAATTCTGGGCTGAAAACATTTTATTTCTAAAACCCACCCAAATTCCCCAAACAATCAAAGTAACTATAGAAAAAACAACCGGTTCTCTCCACAGCAATATATGCTACGTACAAATAGGGGGAAACGGAATAAAAGATACCCAACTCCACTAAAACGGCTGAACACCTATGGATGTAGTCCTGCTCATAATAGAAGCCCTGAAATTCATTTTCCCAGCCTACTGTGCTAATGCCACTCCCGTCCTTGCAGGCGGCGGCACAAAGATGGATTTTGGCAAAAACTTTACTGATGGCAAGCGTATTTTTGGCAACAACAAAACCTGGCGCGGATTTTTCTTTGGATGGGCCGTGGGCTTTATGGTTGGCTTAGTACAGGGTTTTGTTTTTGGCTTTGACAAATATCCCGTGCTATTTAGTATTCTTATTCCCCTAGGCGCACTATTGGGCGATCTAACAGGTGCATTCATTAAACGACGCCTAAATATTGTCCCAGGCGGCTTATTACCCATCGTAGACCAAATCGACTTTGTGGTGGGTGCTGTAGTATTCGCCCTACCCTTAGCTCTAATTAGCTGGCAGGGCCTGAGCTGGACAGTTATCGCTGTAGTATTGTTGCTAACTCCACCCATACATCTGCTCACTAACTTTATAGCCTATAAACTAAAACTCAAAAAACACCCCTGGTAACATAGTTACCAAGAATCTTTGGTGCTAATCACCAAAAATAGCGAACGATCCGACTCTAAGTCAACAAAACTACTGCTATTTTTGTTTTTTATGTATTTGGTTGTTAAATAAATAAAGTCATCGAGTTGTTGTCAGACCTGCCAATGAAATGGTCTGCCAACAACCTGTTAGTTGTGGTGTGCGGTTTTTAGGTGCCGCTTATTTTGATGTTAATTGCCACTTCTAGGAAACAGTACGCTATAGTCAGCAAACTGATGCCGGCAATAAGCAACATATAGGCCTGTTTGGGCTTGCTTACACTTTTTGCGCTCTGATAGATAGAGTACATACCAAAGAAACCTAGTGAAAACAGTATCGCAGTTACTATGGTATCTCCGCCAAATTGCATGCTCAGATTGGGATACAAGAACAAAACTGTGCTCCCATAAGGATACACCATAATGGGCTGGACAACAAGGGTGTATAAGCCGCCGCTGAAGAGAAATATTGCATAACCAATTATGGCAACTGTAGCTATGAAGGTTGTGGGTGTATTTGCCGATACCCGACGGAACCACCGACTAAACGAGAACGACAGGTCCTCACTATGTTTCTTCATTTTTTCTGACATCAGTGCTCTCTCCGGTAATTATCAAGTCATTTGCTACATCTTTAGCCCATTCTCCAGTTAAAGTATTTTTCTGTATTTGAACCAAATATTCTACCCAACCTATGCCCAATGCTTTCTGCCAAACCGCATATTTCTCCACAATATTGCGGTATGCTCTCAGATGCAATGAACAAAATCCGTTGGCTTCAACTTCTCGATTACAAATTCTACAGTTCATACCTATCTTCTTTTATGGTGTAGCATCAAAGTCTATCTTGCGTATGTCTTTAACTTTTTCTTATAAAACACAAAACTAACAAACGCTACTAGCACCCGTTTAGGTTTTATTAGCCATAGTTTTGGAGTTGCATTGTGGATTTAAACAGAGTCTCCATGGTTTCTTTCCCCGCATATATACCGCTACCATCGGTGCACCACAGATTTTACAGTTGCATCCAAGCGGTTTAACCGTACCAGTCTGCGGTAACGGATATGCCATACTGCATTTCCCCTCAAAAAAACCCGAACAACCTGCAAATCGTTTCCCCGATTTTTTTGAGCGCAACATAATTAATTGATTACACCCACATTTTGGACAAATCCCAATTGTCCGATCATCTAACCATGATTGCTTAAGCGCCAAGCTCAACTGCGAACCAATAGTTGCCTCTTTGGCTCTAAGCTCTGCAGTAACCTGCCTTAGGGTTTCTATGGCATCAGTGAGCACACTTTGCTTGTTCTCTTTACACTGCTGAATAGCCGCCATCTTTTCCTCTAATATCCGTGTCATCTCAGGCGAAACAACTACCGGACAATACTGCTCAAGAACTCCAATGACTCCAAACCCCAAATCACTCACAGATAGCTGATCTACTCCGGTTAGATATTTGCGGTCATGGAGAGTTTGAATAATTGACGCACGGGTGGCTTTAGTCCCAATTTCCTTTTTTTCCATCTCAAGAAGCAAACTACGCGGATTGTAGCGAAGCGGCGGCTTGGTATAGTGTTTCTTTAAGCTGAGTTGCAAAACATCCACAGGCTGTCCTTCAGTTAGCGATGGAAAAACATCTTCATTTACACGCACATAGGGCCGATAAAACCTAAACCACCCCTCCATAAGCGTCCGCGTCAAGCTCAAACAAAAGCGGTAGTCATTGAGACTGATGGTGGCGTTTACAGTTTGGCGTATCGCGGGTTCAACAAAAACTGCCAAAAAACGCTTTACTACCAAGTCAAAGACATTTCTAGATGCGACATCTAGGGGTTTTTGTGCTAGATTTCCTGTGGGATATATAGCCGGATGGGCCGGATCAATTTTTTTACCCTCAGTTGGCTTTAGGCTGGGTTTAGCTAAGAGCTCAGATGCCTGTTTTGTGTAAGCGGGCACTTTTTGGAGTTTTTTGAGTATGGTTTGATAGCCAATGGCGGGCGGCAGTTTTTGACTGCTTGTCCGTGGATAAGAAATCATTGCATCAAGGTATAGTCGTTGCAGAATTGCAGAGGTACGCATGGGAGTGTAGTGGAAGAGTTTGTAGGCTTCTCTTTGCAGAGTGCCTAAATCAAATGGTACTGGCGGTTGAACCTGCGATTCGTGAACCTCAACTGAGGATATTTTACCTGTTTTAGTTTTAGCGGCATTTTGAATCCTTTTTGCTTCCGCCAAGGTTTCAAGTGTTTGTTCATATTCAACTGCATAAATTTTGTTATCTATACTGATTTTTGAGGTAAGCTTCCAATACGGTGTAGGCACAAATGTTTGGATGTCTTTTTCTCGTTCCTCTAAAAACCGTAGTGTTGGTCCCTGCACTCTGCCTGTGCTAAGCGTGCTATACTTTCCACTGGAAATTTTAGCGGCCTCTGTGAGGGCTCGACTGAGGTTTATGCCATAGAGCCAATCAATTTCATGGCGGGTTAGTCCAGCTTCGACTAGTGCAAAATCTAGATGGGGTAAACAATTATCGTAGGCAATTTGGAGTTCTTCCTCGGTTAGCGTGGAGTACTTCATTCGTTTAGCGCTATCTTGTTTGTCACCACAGGCGTACTTGAGTATAGTGTAGCCAATGATGCTGCCTTCTATGTCAAAGTCACAGCCATCCACAAATATCTCGGCATCTTTAGCCAAATCCGAGATAACCTTGAGCCAACCCCGAATTCGCCCCGCTTTTTTTTCTGCTTGATAGCGGGGTACCCAGTGGTAATCAAAGACTGGGTAGTTGCGTTTTTTCTGTTTACTGGTTATGGTGTAGAGATGGCCAAGGGCTGGAACGACCACAATGTTGCCGTTGCGGTAGGCTTCATAGTAGGGCACGCCGTTTTGGACTGATTTTTTGGGTTTGCCGTGCTCATCTAGGGCTGTAGCTATCCGGTTTGCGGCATCGGGCTTTTCAGTGACAATTAGGGTGTACTTCACTGCTCTAACCACCTCCTTTCCTGTATTCTATCCATTAAAACCTTCAGTTTCCTCTTTGTTGCTCTATTTTGGGGGTTTAGCAAGCAATAAATATGCCCCCCGGCTGTATTTACGGGGGTATGGGATGCCACAACGGGTTGTTTGTCATGGCTGTAGTCATGTTCTATATGAGGGTACTGAATTAAAACCACCAGATGAAATTATTCAACAATACAGCGGAAAATGTCCCAATTGTAGCCGCAAATTATCCTTATTGCCCCTAGAAGTTGAAGTTATACCACTAAACAGGCGTTGTTGAATTCCCAATGGAAACCGCCTCATCTGTATCCTCTGATTTCTCTTTAGAAACTCACTGGGAAATGGCTGCAAAAACTAAAATGGGCAAGTATCTTACACATCTTGAAACAGATTTTATCTCTAAATCTCTTGATTTATCCAAAGAGAACCTGTCTGTGATGGATGTGGGTGCTGAAGCAGGTCGTTTCTCCCTGCTTCCCCAAAACAGCAAAGCTCACGTTGTTAGCATAGACATAAATGCCTATGCACTAAAACGTCTCAAACAGAAAAGTCGACACGTTAACATTATCTTGGCTGATGCAAGAAACCTGCCGCTAAAAGACGGCATATTTGATGTAGTTTTTATGATTGAGGTACTAGACTATATTCCCGAATTAGGTCAGGCTTTGGGAGAATGTATGCGTACCCTCAAGCCTGAGGCTTCATCGGTTCTATCGTTTGGTAACAAATCCAGCATAAAAGCTCGCCTAAAGGCGATGCAGGGCAAATCATATCGTCACTCCTATGGTGAGATGATGCAGTGTCTGTCTAAAACAGAGTGCACAATTAAGCGAAAGTTGGGGTACAGCTGGGTGCCTTTTGGTCGAACTTCTCAGAGCAGTTTAGTGCCTATTCTGACGGCTTTAGAGAAAATTTTTGGGTTGAGACGTATCGTAAGGTATAGTCCTTGGGTAATCGTGCATATAACAAGGCATTCTGGACCTATGGACCCTGTGTAGATACATTTGGAAAGCCATAAATAAACCTCCCATGTGTAAAATAGTACAAACGGAATATACACTGGAGATACCAAAGTTGGGGGAAACATTCAAGGAACGACTCGGCGGTTTCAATAGGTTTGGTCTCAGAATTAGCCATGGCACAATCATTGCAGGCGCAGCACTGCTTCTCATACTCTTTATTGCAGTGACCATTCGACTGTTGCCGCTCCGCTGGGAAAACCTTGCAGCCGGCACATCATTTCTTAACGAATTTGACCCCTTCTATCAGCTTAGTATAACTAGGCACATGGTAGACAACGGTATACTCTCACCGTATTATCCTGCACCTTGGATTGATACGATGAAATGGTATCCAGTAGGCTTAGATATGTCCACTTCACTGCCTGCTCTACCAGCAACAGCTGCAATTCTCTATGGTATAGCATCCATTTTTAGTCCAAATATTGACTTAATGACTTTCTGTGCAGTTCTACCAGCCTTTATAGCTGCAGTTTCCTGTCTTATCCTATACTTTGTAGGCAAAGATATGGGCGGCAGAACAGTTGGTTTATTTGCTGCACTATTTCTCGCATTAGCTCCATCTTTTCTGCAGAGAAGTTCATTGGGCTTCTTTGATACTGAAGTTCCAGGTGTTTTGGGTCTAGTTCTTTTCGTATTCTTTTTCCTGCGTTCAATGGATGGTAATCGCTCGCTTAGAAGCTCCCTTGTGTATGCATTAGGCGCCGGTCTATCGTTAGCATACTTTATCGCCGGTTGGGGTGCTGCATACTATGTCATTGGCTTAGCAAGTCTCTTTGTCTTTGTCATGGTCCTTCTTAGACGCTACAATTCTCGAATGCTTGTAACCTACAGCATAACCTTTGGTTTAGCCCTGATGCTAGGTACTCTGGTTCCCTATATCGGCCTAAGATATCTAACCTCAGGTGCAATTCTGCCTGTAGCCGCAGTATTTGTAGTACTGCTTATCGCAGAACTTCTGCGCAATAACATCTCAGTAAAAAGCAAATTAACTCTCACAGTGGCCTCATTGGCTGCCATAATCGGCGGAGTTTCTATCCTTGCGATAACAGGCTCACTTGTTGATTTGGCAGGCAAATTTATCACTGTCCTAAATCCCTTTATCCGATCAAATTCCCCGCTTGTCGACTCTGTGGCTGAACAGAGACTATCTGGCTGGGGCAATATCTATGTTGAATTAGGAATCGGCATATTGTTTTTCCTAATCGGTCTACTCCTCACAATACGCAAACCAACTAACCGAAACATCTTCATGTTGCTCTTTGCGGCAACTTCACTATATTTCGCAACTTCAATGGTGCGCCTGTTGGTAATATTTGCACCAGCATATGCTATAATCGCAGCCATAGGCATATATGGCCTGCTAAAACCGCTATCTGCCAGTCTAAGAGACACCTCTAAAAACCTTGCTAAATCCAAACGCAAAATAATGCGTGTCAGCAGAGAATACGGCGGCATAGCAATCTTGTTTGTATTCATACTCCTAGTAACAAACTTGGCAATTTCGCCACAAGCCGGTGGTATGCCACGGCCAGTATCACAGGCACTCACACCCACCGCAATCAGCGCCTCCAGTCTCCCAGTGGGTGGCCCAGGATTAACCGAACCTGTCACTGCATGGATCGAGGCTGTTACTTGGTTAAAGGAGAACGCTAAATCAACCGATGTAGTGGTTATGTGGTGGGACTACGGAAACTGGCTAAGCGATCTTGGAAACGTAACCAGTTTGGCAGACAACACCACTGTAAACAGTACCCAAATAGCAAACGTGGGTTTCATATTCATGGGCGACGAAGAACAATCCATGAAAATGCTCTCCGCATACGGTCAACAAAACACCAAATACATCGCAATCTTTACCGTCTTAGCACTACACGTAGACTCTAGCACAGAAACGTACTATATGGCCCCCGGAGGTTATGGTGACGAAGGCAAATGGACTTGGATGGCCCGCATTTCAGGACAAGATAAACAACGCTTCATAGATAATGGCTTCATAAGTGCAGCAGACGCCTGGGTCGACGAAAACACCTTTGGCGAAGTCAACAGCTACGGTAGCTGGCAATGGAACGATCGTGGTCTAAACACTACCATAGTAAAACTCCTAACCTACACCGAATATACCTACTGTGCATTGATGCAAGAGCTCGAACTGCCAATACAGCCAAGTTCACAACCGGTTGAAGAGTTGAAATACTTCAAGCCCGCGGCACAAACTTCCTTCGACTCATTTGCCGGCATATTGACATCACCCTTCCAATATGGACTGGTGCCAATTGTGGCAATCTTTGAGATTGACTGGGTCGCATACAACGCAGATCACCCCGTTCGGTAATGCAGGAAGCGTAACAAAGTGTTACCTAGGGTTCCTGACCAGCACAAAGTTGGGCGACCCTTAATCCCCAACGGTTTAGGCGTCTTCTACGTCCTATTCACAACCGTTTATCTCTTTTTGGTTTATTTCCTACAACAAAGCTCTAACCCTCAACCTGTCTCAGCCGCTTTTACCTTAGCTGCCTGTGTGCTCTTTGGCGGCTTTATGGGTATGATGGATGACTGGATCGATTTGAAATGGCGCTACAAAGCATTTATGCCCATCATAGCGGCCTTGCCTTTGATTTACTATGCTCAAGCAATTGGTGTCAGAACAAGCATAGCCCTGCCATTTTTGGGATTATTAGACTTTGGCAGCGCCTATTTCTATATTATAATTCCACTAATCGTCATGATCGTGACCAATGTTGTAAATCAACTTGGAGGCTTAAACGGCCTTGAATCCATCTGTCCCGCTATAGTCATAGTTGGCCTGATGGCTTTCTCGCCAAACTATCTGCTTATGATTGGTCCCCTTCTGTTCTGGATCGTTTTAGCCGCCATAAACTTTTCTGGAAAAATCTTTGTCGGAAATACTGGGTCATTTGCAATAGGCATGACCGTCGCCTCATTTGCCGTCATATCCGACTTAAAAGTTAACTTGTTTATTTCCATTCTCCCCTTCATCTTTAACTCTGCTCTTATTTTGCTCTCTGCCTTTTTTATAGGCAAAAAAGCTGCCGTGACCTTTGATGGCAAAAAACTCTGCTCTGATAGCCGAAAAAGCCTTGTAACAATAATAACTTATCGTCGTCCTCTCACCGAACGCCAAGTAGTCTTAATTATCTCAATAATTGTTGGGCTGTTTACCTTGTTTGGTGCGTTAGCCCATATATTCTAACTTTCTATTTTACCTGTTTCTTTGTTGTATATCAAAAACTAAAATTGGCGGCTTTTCCGCTTTATTGTCAGTTTAATTTGGTTGCCCTATATAGTTGGTGTGGATTTATTCCACGGTTAGGCTATACCAAGATTGTCTGTGTTGGTTCGCTTTATAGTGTGTCTAGGGCGTGTTCGATTATGAACATTTCTGGCCCGGTAGTCATGGAGCCTGCTACGGAGGCGTGGCTGTTGGCCAGTAGGCCTGTGCCGATATAGGGTATACCGCAGTTAACTGTGCCTACGTCAACGGGAACTTTGAAGACGTTTTCTAGTGTTTTCTTTTCTTCTTCTTTTATGAGTGGATGTGCCAGAACGCCCTTGTTGGTTGCCACTGCAAGTGAGCCGACGTAGGGTAGCGAGGCGATTTCGCAGGGTACGACTTCTACGCCTAGGGCTTCTGCGATTTGATTAATTTCTTTGGGTTTGAAGCGTGGATCTACGACGGCACCTTTGTCGTTGGCAAGTATCAGATTGCCGTATGCGGTTTTTTTGCTCTCCATGATGGTTATGTTGCCTGTGAAGACTTTTTTTATGCGTTCAATTTCTTCGCCACGGATGGAATTGGCTACCAACATACCGTTACTATTGGCTGATACTAAGGAGCCGGCTAGAACAGAACCGCTGATGGTGGTGTAGACAAGTTGGGCTTTGAGCCAATCTGCATATTCCTGAGCTTTCTCTTGGGGAACCATCACTGGAATAATCACTATGTTCTCTGTCGCCAAGGCGTATACGCCGATACTTGCGCTTCCCACGATACTTGATAGGTAAACAGTCAAAAATCTTCACTGTCCTGTGCTTGAACAATACTGTTCTAGACTCACCCATTTAAAGTTCACGGAAGTGCTTCATTTATTTCCAATCCGTTACTAACTGCCATAGCTGATAACTCGGCTTTTTTGTTTTGTATGCTTGTAATCTTTGGGGTTATGGTTCTATCTTGGTTTGTATGCGGTTAGTAATCTCTGAATATTTGGGGTGGGTTTTGGTTGATGTTGTGTGCTCTGGTGATGTGGTGTTGTTTGTGTAGGTTGGTGTTGAGTGTATTCACTTTTTGAGTTGTTGTTGGTTGAGTGTAGTTGTTGGTTTTAGTTTAAAATTTGATTCTTAGCTACGCTTAGTGTTGTTTGTTTGCTCAAAATAGTTAAAATAAAAGAAGAAGTGGTTATTGGTTTTCTGCTAAGTAAACGGTTACGTAACCATCTTTGTCTTTGGTTACGCGCGTTTTGATTCTGCGTGGAGGCTTCTCGATTCCTCGTCCCCAAACTTTTTCATTAACTTCTTGGGTGACGATAACATATGGTAATTCTTCGCCTTCATCTTCTTCAGTAACTTTGATTTGTATTTTCATGTGTTTGGCTGCAAAGAGTCTGATGATTTGCATAGCGCGTGGTGCACGTTTTTTGGGTGGGCGAACAAGGGCTCTTTGGAGTGGGATGGTGTAGAATCTTTCTTCAACGATGTCGTCATCTTTCTTTTTGCGTTGGGCTTTGGCTTCTTCTTTAGCTTGGGTTTTTTGTGCTGTTGCTTCTTCTTTAGTTACCATTTGTGTTGGTTCGGTAGTTTCCTCTATTGTGTCTTCTGGTAATTCTGCTAATTCTCCCAGTTCTTCTTGTAGTACTTGTTCTTGTTCAGTTTCTTTTGTCATGGCTATTTTCTCCTTACGGCTTTATTTTGCTAGTCCGCCAGTTGCGTCTAGATTTGGGGGTCATTCTGACTTTTCCGTCAGTTCTTGCTATTACCCAAGTTGGGACGGACTGCGACTCTCTGCCGGCTTTAGCTAAGCGGAGTTTTTTCGCGGTTGGTTTTACTCTTGCCATTTTCTATATCCTTCTGATGGTTGTCTCTCGCTTCCGTGATTGAAGCTGTAGTAGTATCGATTTGAGCTGTGCATCTGAGAGTGGAATCGGCAATCTGCCGGTTTGTGCCATCTCGATGAGCTGCATCTCGATTTGTTCAGCAAAGTCTCGTTTAACCATTTTCAGGTTATTTAGCCTTTGCCGTGCTTCAGGCGACAAAATCTTTGCTAAGAGCGCCTGTTTTTGTTGTTCAATTTGTTGTTCGGCTTGAGCTTGTCTCTGATCATCGCTTACGCGATTTTGCAGTGAGTTAAGCTTTCTTTTGCGAATCTGCTCAAGCTCGTCATCTGACATGGTTTCCTATTCGCCTTGATACTTCTTAAGCTCAGGTGTCGTTTTGAAGAGTTCTTTTGCAAGATCTCCTGCAACTTCCTGTGCTAGTTTACGTCCTTTAGGTGTCATGATTCTACCATTTGGACGATTAACTTGGATTAAACCAGCTGTTTCAAGTTGTTTGAGAGCTTTACGTATGTTACTCCCTCCGGCTTTTGCAGCACGGTTGGGTTTACTGCCCCGGTTTTTTCTACCGCCATAATCTGAGCGGAGATTCTCCAGACCGATTGGGCCGTGAACGTAAACTTTGCGCATTATAGATGCGCTTCTTGTATACCACCACGCTGGATTCTGTGGTTGTTTCTCAACATGAGAGCCGGTTTTAGCGAAGGGTGCCCATGGCAAAGGTTGCACTTCGTCAACATTTTCCATAAGATACTTTGCTAAACGGTCGATGAACATTGAAGATGGAACGTCATGAGGAGTCATCAAAGGTACTCTATCCTGTAGTTTTTCCTTGCACTAAAACAATGACGCCTAATATAAATGTATTCGGGCGCCTCATCACACACAAGACCACACATGCCCGCCTGATTTCCTAGAAGGCTTGGTACACACATATATCTACACATATGCCTAAACAACCATACTAACAAAATCGCCCAAGTTATTAATTGGTTTTCCCCAATAATGACTACTATTTCAGTGAAAATTATAGCATTTATTTTCCATATCACCTGCTATTTAAATAACTCCGTCCATTTTTAGCCTCGGATATGTTTATTTCTGCCATAAATGCTGACAAAATAAGTAGTTAGATATTGGTTGATTTTTTTGTTTGCGCCCTTATAGATTTTTATAGCCGAGACTAAACCTTACTGGTGTAGAAAAATTACCAAGTGGAGAAACATCGTTGAAAGATGATAAACGTCGTGGGATGCTTGAAAAGGTTCTAAAAGACCATGACTATCAGGAAAGCGCACTTTTAGAGATTCTACATGGAGCACAGGAAATCTATGGATTTCTTGACAAAGAATTGCTCACTGAAATCGCTGGTGTACTAAACCTTCCCCACAGTCAAGTATATGGCGTCGCCACTTTTTACAGCTTCTTTAAACTCCGCAAACCCGGAGAACATGTCGTCACCGCTTGTCTTGGCACCGCATGCTACGTTAAAGGTGTCGAGCCTATCATAGCGGCAATAGAAAAAGAATTCAACCTCAAGCGAGGCGGCTCAACTGAGGATGGCAAACTCTCCATACTTCAAACACGATGCATAGGCGCATGCGCCATGGCACCAATCCTCTCAGTGGATGATGTAGTTATAGGAAAAGCCACCAAAGAAATCGTCATCGCACACATCAAGAAGGTCTTGGGGGAAACTAAATCTGAAACTGTCTGATTTACACAAAATTCTCGAACAAGAACTTGAATTCGAACGCGCCTACAACTTTCGCATAAACATCTGTTGCTCAAGCAGCTGTGCCTCACTAAACGCCCCCAAACTAGTAAAAGCCTTCCAAGACGCCGTCAAAGAACTTGGCGTAGAAAAACAATGCAAAGTCGCCCGCACAGGCTGCATAGGCGCATGCTCCGCCGGACCCACCGTTCTTATCGAACCCGGCGCATATCTCTACCAAAACATAACCCCCGACAAAGTCCACAACATAGTTCGCGATCACATAGTTCTGGGAACACCCGTCAAAGAGCTCCTCTATGAAAGCGGCGACTTCTTTAAAAAACAACACCGTCTAGTTCTGCGAAACGCAGGCAAAATAGACCCCAACCGCATCCAAGACTACATCGCCATGGGCGGCTACACCGCACTAGCCAAATGCCTCTCCGACATGACTCCTCAGGGCATCATAAACGAAATCCTATCCAGCGGACTGCGCGGAAGAGGCGGCGCAGGTTTTCCCACAGGACAAAAATGGCGCCTTGTCGTCCAAGCTAACAACACCCCAAAATACATCGTAGCCAACCTCGACGAAGGCGACCCCGGCGTATACGCTAACCGATCCATCGCCGAAGCCGACCCCCATGCCATAATCGAGGGCATGCTTATCGCCGCATACGTCACCGGCGCCGAAAAAGGCTACATCTATATCCGAAAAGAATACCCCCTAGCAATTCAAACCCTCCAAAAAGCCATCGAGCAAGCCAAAGCTATGTCTCTGATAGGCGACAACATCTTGGAAACTTCTCTAAAATTTGATCTAACTCTACGCTTTGGCGCCGGCGCATTTGTGGCAGGCGAAGAAACCGCAATTTTAGCCTCCGTTGAAGGCCGCCGAGCCATGCCCCGCCCCCGCCCACCCTACCCCGCCAACTCGGGTCTCTGGCAAAAACCCACCCTAATCCAAAACGTGGAAACACTTGCAAACATCCCCCTAATCATCCAAAACAGTGCAGCATGGTTCTCAAAAACCGGCACCCCCTCCTGCACAGGCACCAAATGCTTCTCCCTAACCGGAAAAGTAAAAAATCCTGGTCTAATCGAAGTTCCCATGGGCATCACACTGCGCGAAGTAGTGTTTGACATCGGAGGCGGAATCCCCGATGGCAAAAAATTCAAAGCCGCCCTAATCGGTGGACCCTCAGGAGGTTGTCTGCCTGAACCACTCCTCGAAGTACCCATAGACTACGACTCATTAAACAAAGTCGGAGCAATCATGGGCTCAGGTGGCATTGTGGTACTAGACGAAGACAGTTGCATGGTAGACACCGCACGGTACTTTACAGAATTCTGCGTTGACGAATCCTGCGGCAGATGCACCCCTTGCCGCGCAGGCCTACCACGAATGCTAGATATCTTCCAAAAAATAACCCACGGCCAGGGCGAACTCAGCGACCTTGAGGTCTTAGAAAAATCCTGCCGCTTCATACGTGAAGCCAGCCTCTGCGGCCTAGGACAAACTGCACCAAACCCTGTACTCACTACCATGCGCTACTTCAAAGACGAATACCTACGCCACATAGAACACAAAGAATGCGAAGCAGGCGTATGCTTCAAAAACCGAGACGAGGACGAAACCACATGAACCTCCACACTCTGAAACTCAAAATCGACGGCATAGACGTTGAATGCGCCGAAGGCTCAACCATACTAACTGCCGCAAAAGCCATCGGCATAAACATCCCAACCCTTTGCTATCTAGACGGCCTAACACCCTACGGTGGTTGCCGACTATGTATAGTTGAGGTCAGCGGCACAAGCAAACTCTTCCCCGCATGTGCCACACCGGTTGCATCAGGTATGGAAGTCACCACACAATCCCCTAAACTCTATGAATACCGAAAAATGGTATTAGAAACCCTGCTAGCCGAACGGACACACATCTGCGCCGTATGTGTTGCCAATGACCACTGTGAACTCCAAGCCCTAGCCAACCAACACGGTATAGATCATGTTTCCTATGAACGAAACTGGAGTACCAACAAAATCGACTCCACACACGACTCCTTAGTAATTGATCCTAACCGTTGCATTCTCTGCACTCGATGTATTAGAGTCTGCGATGAACTTGAAGGAGTCCACACTCTTGATCTCAAATTCCGCGGCAAAAACGCTGACGTCATAATGGATCAAGATGAACCCTGGGCCAAAGCATGTAGCTGTACATCCTGCCGCAAATGTGCCAAAGTCTGCCCCGTCGGAGCTATATACGTTGAAGGCGAAAACATTGAAACCACCAAAATCCCCGATGTCGCCGCCTTTATAGTCGAGCGGAGGAAACGTCTCAAA
>JAIRQQ010000056.1 GCA_031256395.1 Nitrososphaerota archaeon | reverse complement strand
GTGAGGGGGGAAAAGTCGTAACAAGGTGGCCGTAGGGGAACCTGCGGCCGGATCACCTCCTAAGAAATTAAGCATGTATGTGCTTATCTGGAGGAGCAAGGAGAGCATTTAGGCTATACGTCAAAGCCCCAAAATTAGCATCAAGTAGCTGAAGAAAGGGTTCTCCATCCTTTTCAATTTTAACTGCAAAAAAATCATTTTATCTATCGTTATTTTTATTATCTTAGATTGCATTACTGTTTTTTTGATAACTATTTGCGTATTTTCTGGTTATTTGTGTATTTCAAATGTTGGCAATATGTCCGACGTTCAGATTTTCTTTTTTTAGGTCGTTAAAAACTGGTATAAAAAAGATGAAAGGGGATAGTTTATTTTTTTAGTGTTGAGCTAATCTATTTCTAACTCTGTTTGCTGTATAAGTGATTGCTAAGACCAAAACTGTTGTTAAGCTGATTGTTGCTGTTGCTGGATTGAGCTCAAATGTTGACTGTTTGGGTCCCACATGTTCTGTTGAGGCGATAGCGCTTGTACAGAACCATGAAACTGCTTGATCTGCAGTGATTCCACCTCCCACTGAAACATGATCTATCCCCTCATTGTTATTGTTTGATAGATTCGTTGCCGTTAGCGTCTCTATGTTGTTTAAGTAAAAGTGGATTTCGCCGTATTTTGCATCCTGCACCGCTTTTAATTCAACTAAGTACCAGATATTAGGTGACACTGTTTCATTGGAGATAATGCTGTAGACTTGATCCCCATTAGCATAGTCTAACTTCCAATGGGTCGTTCCATTTTGGTGTATAACATTTAGCGCACAAATACCATTAACAGGTGTAAAGTTGGCCTCTATTGCAGAATTATACATACCGCCAGCACCGACTATGTTACCATCTTCTTGAGGCAGATTACCAAAGTAGAGATACCATCGCCAGTTGAGGTTGTTATAGGGTCTGTCCAACCATTTGTATACATAGCCCCACTGAGCGTTTACCGAACCGTTTGTGGAGCATTCCAATGTTCCATCTATGACTCTGAGATTAACATCACTTCTGCTGACACTGGTCCAAGCACGGGTATCTTCTGATTCAAAATCATCACTGAAAACCACTGTATCAGGATTTGGGGTGGGGTATGGCTGGGGGGTGGTGTTGGGGGTTGGCATAGGTGTTGGTGCAGGTGTTGCTGTTGGTGTAACAGTGGGATTAGCGGTCGGATTAGTTGCTGGAGCCGGTGTCGGGGTTGGGTTTGAGGTGCTCTTTGGACTTGGTGAAGCAGACGCAGACATATTGGGTGTGGGACTATTGTTGCTTGTTTGTGGTTGGGGTGTAGGTGTTGCTGTTGGGTTGTTTGTATTAGACAAATCCGTTTGCGAATCTAAAAAGAGCGCGGCAACTACAACGACGGCCAAAATACAGGTTACTATTGTTACAATAACAATTTGTGTGTTTCTATTCATTCTTTAAAATCTCCAAAATTAAACAAGTCAGCATTGACTTACAGCTGACAAAATAGTGTATGTTTGGTTAATTATTAACCAATGTGATTGTGTCCTGCCTACAGCACAATTAACAAAGTGATTGCTAAACATTCCCATAGAACAAAATCTGCTTGGGATTTAGCTTATTTGTGTCCTGCATATTTTTATATTTTTATTCCTTCCGCTAATCGATTACGACATAACACCAATTTATTTTGCACGACTTATCCTTCAAAAAAGATCTCGCTAAGGCAGATAAGCGAACAATTTTGTTTTAATTTCCAAATTTTTTGGTTTGGTAAGCTTTTTTAGTTGCCCGTGCTAAGCATAAGTGATGTCTGTGGCGGATTTCATTGTGGTTTTAGTGACAGCCAAAGATAGAGCTGAAGCAGAAAAAATTAGCCAGTCTCTTCTTGAGGAAAAGTTGATTGCTTGTGCCAACATAGTTAGTTCTGTTGTGTCTTGTTTTATTTGGCAGGGTAAAATCGACAAAGCTGAGGAATGTCTACTTATCATGAAATCCCGAGCGGATTTATTCCCCGAATTATTGCAGCAAGTTAAGCGTTTGCACAGCTACGAGGTGCCTGAGATTTTAGCGTTGCCGGTTGCTTTGTGCTCACCCGATTATTTGGCTTGGATGCAGAGTGTTCTCAAAACGTAGTTTGGACAAGCTTTATTTTTGTCTAAGCTTACTGTAGCGTATGCCTCTATCGCCGAATGTTAAACAAAAGCTTGTCGGCGTCACAGCATTGCTTGTCATTTTTGCCATACTTGGGTCCTTGTTGGTTTTGGGACGTCCTCAAGACCCTGACTTTGCTGCCTATGAGGCACAAACACAAAAAATTTTTGAGGATGCCAAAACTCAATTTGAACGCATCCGAAATGTTACTCTGCCCCAAGATATCCAACTCTATGTCTACACCAAACAACAAGCCGTAGACCGCTGGGGTAAAACCTCCTCTAGCTCAGACACCACCAGTGTTTTGCGCCAAGAAACCATCTACAAAGGCTTATTTTTAATGGACGAAACCGAGAGTTTAGAGGGTGCTACAGCTGAGTGGATTGCAAGCTGGAATGCAGCGGCCCTTGGCAATGAGATCTATGTTATTTATGAAAACTTTAAACCCTGGAACATGCCCGATGCTGAGGCAACTCTGATCCATGAACTTACCCATATCTGGCAGGAGGGTCTTCCCGCCTCAAGTAGCTATGACACCAACAAAGCCTACAATGCCCTAGCCGAAGGCGATGCCTCCTATATGAGCGACTACTACAAAACCCACTACTACAATACCCCAACCGTATCTGAGGTCTCTGCCTACACAGAAAATTTACCTGCCATTATAAACGTCGTTAAACTACCCTCTGTCTATCCAAGTGTTCCTGCGGTGGTTACAGAGTTAAACTGGTTTCCCTATATCCAAGGCAAAGCCTTTGTATCTGCAATCGTTGAAACCGGCGGCTGGGATCAACTGAACCTTTGCTACACACCGTCTTATTTGCCCAGTACAACTGAGCAGATTCTCCACCCTGACAAATACCTCGCTGGTGAAACCGCAAAAACCAGCTCTGCACCAACCCTTGCCGATAAGAGCTGGACTCTAATACCTACTAGTTATGGCTATGACTCTGATATGTATGGTGAATATTTCATCTATGTGATGCTAAACCGCTGGTTAGATGATAGCCAAGCCCAACAAGCCGTAGCCGGATGGGGCGGTGACACCTTTAGCTACTATGAAAAAAGCTCTGACTTTCTGTTCACCTGGAACATCACCTGGGACAGCGTTCAGGATGCTTCGGAATTTCACCAAGCGTTTCTTGACCTCTTAGATCTGACCCAAACAAACCCTCAAGGCAACAACGCATGGGTTACCCACGGCCGATACCTCACCTTGACTTGGAACCCAAACACAACTTCCACTCTGATTGTCTGCTCAACCAACCCTGATATTGGGGATCCCTCATTTTTTACCTAACACACAAATTGAGTAACAACTTCAGACTTTTTGTCTATATCTTACATTAAATCGGTGGATTTGATTTTAGTATACGTTAAATCCTCTGGTGGTTGCCCTATTGTTATCCAGTAAGCCCCCGATTCTGTTAAAGGTGCCTCGATTGTAGACTCCACCCCCAAAATCAGCGTGGTTTTCAGTAATTATGCCCTCGTGCAATTCAAAAAGACCCACATTGTAGATTCCACCGCCAAAATTGGTCGCTTTGTTACCCAAAATTTTTCCGCCATAGATTTTAAAGGTGCCCCGATTATACACACCGCCTCCATCTTTGACAGTGTTGCCAGAAATCTCGCCGCCATACATGATAAAGGTGCCACCCAAATTAACAACTACCCCTGTACCTCTAATAGAGCTGTCTGCATGAGTTACAATAACCCCATAGAGTTCCAACACTCCACCGTCCTCAATGACAATGGTGCTACTATTATCCGCACCAAAAATTTTGTAGCTTTTATCTTTATTTTCAATTGTTAGAGTAATATTTGCCCTCTCAGGAATACTGAGCGCAGACTCGGCAAGATACACATCCTCTGTAAGCACAATAACAACCGATTTGCCAACTGACTCATCAATAGCGCTTCTAAATTCAACTTCATCTTTAACATATACCGCACCCTCTAAGGCAGGCAAGGGATAATCGGGTTCTACATAAGAACTCTCCCCACTTCCCATAATCAACCCATAAAATGTCACTGAAAAAACCACCAGCAAAAGAACTAAAGGAACAAGCCATAGTGCAGTTCTGCGAGAAATATGTAGCTTGGTTTTGGACTTTACATTTCTGCCCATACAGATGCTCTCTTGATTATTGGGTGTGTATAGCTCTATGTACGGCCTATAAATAATGCAACAATAATATTGCACTAATAATGCAATAACATTGAGCTATTGTTCATAAACCTTCCAATGAACTAATGCCTGCCCACTATAAACCTGCTATTCATTAATAACGTTTCCGAACTTCCTTTTCTCTTCTGAGCGGGCTGTTTGTTTTTTGTTATTGTGACTCATCCACTAAATAACCGATTAGACCAAAAATTAAAATTGGCACAATCAAAAACATGCCCCACAGCGGTGGCAAAATACCTATGGCATAATCCACAATTACGGTCGCTATATACAATAAAAATATGGCTGCAAAAACCCAGCGGTGAAAAACCATCTCTAGTATAGCCGACCGTTTACTCATCTATTTTCACTTCTCTTTTCTTACTGGCTGTGCCATATATTAATTTCCTCTCTATTTTCCAACCTGAGTTTCAGCTAGTTTGATGGTTGTTTGCTGATCTCTTTTATCAAATAGTTTTTGTTGTTTAATTGCTTCTATTTTGGTTGTATCTTTATTGGTAACTGGACCCTTAATAGTTATAGAGTGAAAAAATAACGGACAGGAGGGAGGTTGGTTGGTAGTTAAGCTGAAGCTTAAATGTTTAGCTATGTTGCTTTTGGCAATAGCGCTCTACTTTACTATAATTTATGTTAATATGGCAAATGGTGCATTCTTTTTCCTTATTTCTCCCTCTCTTGTCTGTATGACTGCTATTTGCATATATCTGGTTACGTTTGCGTTATTCTATGCCGCCTATATGGGTCAATTTAGAAAAATGACTTTTGTACGGGTGCTAAATATAACGCTGTTACAAAGTTTTATTATCTTTATCTGGTTTACCTTTGTAAATTTAATTCAGCTGTGTCCAAGTACTATTGTGAAGGGTGATTATTGGTATTTGTATTGGCCAGAAGATTTTCTACCCAACTTTTCCATCACGCGCTACATAGTGGCGGTCTCGGCAATTTTAGCCGTTGTATGTTTTATAACTGGCCGACTCTACAAACGCACTAAATCTCTTAAACAACGACCTATAACTAATCTCTCCGATTAACTCTGGTTGCCCGTCTGCAAGCAAGTTATCATACAAGTATGGTTCACAACTGCTCAATATTCCTATAGCCTCCAATTTACTGCTCTTTATGTTCAATTCGCTTTTTTGTTGCAATGTTTTTTACTGGGTTGGGTGGGAGTTGTCAGAATGGTGTGCTGGTGTTTTTTACCAGTTGTCTTCTTCTGTTTTGGGGTTGTCTGCTAGCCAGTCTTGGGAGCGGCATACGGTTTTTCCAGCGAATTTGAATTGTAGTGCGTCTTTGTAGGGGCACATCTCTACACAGCGTAGGCATCCGATGCATCGTGGGGTCATGATGTCTCCTTGGTCTTTTTCGTAGACTTCTTTGACTTGCATGGGGCAGGCGCGTTTGCAGATGCCGCATTTGGTGCATTTTTCCTTAGTTTTATCTATTCGCACAAGTGTGATCCATTTGAAGGGTGGGGTTTTGCTAAAGAATCCCACTAAGCCGCCTAGGGGGCAGATTCTGCACCAAGCGCGTTTGACAAATAGCGCTATCACTGTAACAACGGCTAGTATAATCAGATTTATTGATGTGAGGTATCTGCCTAAATGATAGAAATCACCCGTGGCATTAAATACCCAGTTGGTTTGGAGTAGGCCTGCTTGGTTTTCCATAAGTACACATAATGGTTTCATGGGGCATACGGCGCAGAATGGTGCTGCAAAATAGCTGTAGACAAATCCGCCTTCTTCAGTTCCTGGAATAAGCTGTGTACCTGAAATTGTATATGCTGCAAAAAGCACCCCTAGGATCAGCGTTACCGCTAGTATAACATAGCTGAGTTGATGCAGGGAGCTGTTTACGCGGTTTGAGAGTTTAATATGGCTGATTTTTAGTCGCTTTCTAAAGTATGATACGGCATCTAGGTATAATCCAAAGGGGCATACCCAGCCGCACCACATTCTGCCCAAAATAAGGGATGCCAAAATTAGTCCGCCTACAACTATGGCTAAGCGTACTGCGCCTGAGGTGTTATAATATACTCCCCAGCCGTGACTGCCTTCTAGGAAGGGGTAGATGTAGGTCTGGAGTTCCCAGAGTGCGCAGGTTACTGTTCGTCCGCAGGGGAAGTAGCATGCAAGAAACGGCATGGGTAATCCCTCTGGCATGGCAACACCCCCGACATTGGTGCCTATTAGTAATTCATGCACAACTACTTGTCTGACGGGGCGTGGTACTGATTGGTGGTCGATAAATGCGCCGCTATATATTAGAAATGCCAGAATAATCAAAACGCAGATTCTCAGGGAGGTGATTCTGCGGGTTTTCTTTTTTAGTCCTGTTATGGCAAATACCAGTCCAATGCCTACTAAGGCTACAACGGTTGCTAGCAGTAGCGGGTTGGCGTTCCATGGGTTTACAACTTTGTCGGGTGTTGTTTCCGCTCCTGAGGGGTCGCTTACTTCAACAAACATTCTGTCACTTATGTGAATGTTGCTGACACATAGGTTCCAGTATCCTGCCATATCCAATGCCATGGTGTAGCTAAATTCGCCTGTTTCAGGATCAGTGGGCACATATGCTTCGATCCAGCTGTAATTTGGTCTAATGGCACATACTCTAACAGACGCATTTTTTTCTATGGGGTGGATTTTTCCGGTTATGGTTACGGTTTGGTTGATCTCTATGTTGTTTTTATCTACTTTGGCAATCATCTCTGGGCCAAAACAGGGTAGAGATTCTGATGTGGCTGTGTTTGGTTCGTCTAAGGAGGCAATGGTTTGTGTTGTTGGGGTGTCTTTGAAATTGTTTGATATTGTCTGTTGAGTGTTTGTCTTGTTTGGGGTGTTTTCATTTGTGTTTGCGGTTTCTAGTGCGGTTGTTGAGCTTAAACTAAAAATTGTTAGTATGAGAATAACTGCAACAGATGTGAGTGCGTACTTGGATAGTTTGTGCATCATGCATCTCCCAAGCGCACGGTTATCTGTTGCATTGATAGCATGTCTGAATTATCTGCGTGTTGCCTTAAATATTTTTGTACAACGCACTTTGTTGCACAGAAAGTGTTAGGTGCTGATGTTGTTTTGTTGTGTGGGTGTGTTTGTTTGTTTTGTGCGTGGTTTGTTTGACGGGTTATTTGTTATATGTAGTCTATTGTACATTTTTGTACAAATAAGCCTTAAATATTGCATGGTTGTATAGTTGTGAACTATTGGAGTATGATATAAATGGGGAATCGCCTTTGGCACAAAACAAACTGATACCAACCCACTCAACTATGTTAAATTCAACTACACCAACCAACCCATAGACATCTACTCAAAACTCCACCAAAAATATCAAACCGCCTACATTCTCGAATCAATTGTGGGCCCCCAAAAACTCGCACAATTTAGCTTCTTAGGCTTTGACCCCAAAACAACCATAACCGCCAAAAACCAAACCGTAACCATCACCAACACCAAAACCAACAAAACCACCACCCACCAAACCCAAGACCCCCTCAACCTCATATATCAACAATTATTACCCTACCAAAACGACATGGTAGATTTCCGCTTTGTCGGCGGAGCACTAGGATACATAGGATATGACGCCATCCGCTACATCGAAAACCTGCCCAACTCAAAACCCGACACCATAGGTTTTCCTGATATGGCCATAGGCATTTTCGAAGACGGCATCGTATTTGACCACACCATAAACCAAGCTTACTACTACTACCGAAACCAAAACCGCCTAAACGAAATCGAAGCCCTGCTAAAACAACCCCCCCAAAAAGAAGAAACCCTCAGCTATACTGAACCACTAGCTGAAACCTCAAAAACAGATTTTGAGCAAGCCGTCAAAAAAGCCAAACAATACGTCACCAATGGTGATATCTTCCAAGTGGTTCTCTCTAAGCGCTTCAAATTCCAATACAGCGGTAGCCTGCTGGGTTTCTATAGAAGCCTGCGCCAAATCAACCCTTCCCCCTATATGTTCTACTACAAATCCGGCAACCGCCAAATAATTGGTGCCAGCCCCGAGATGCTGGTCCGCATCGATAATCGCAAAGTTATCACTTTTCCCATCGCTGGAACCGTTCCCTGCACCTCAAATCCTGAGGAAAACCAGCGCCTAGGCAAAGCGCTTCTCTCAGATCCCAAAGAACATGCAGAACACATCATGCTAGTTGATCTGGCACGAAATGACATTGGAAAAATCAGCAAATACGGAAGCGTATCTGTGCCTGAATTTATGCAAATCCACCAATTTAGCCATGTCCAACACATCGTCTCCCAAGTAGTAGGCGAATTAAAAGAGAGCATAGACAGTTTTGAGGCCCTAAAAGCCGTATTTCCAGCCGGTACCGTCTCAGGCGCACCCAAAGTTAGGGCCATGGAAATCATTGAAGAACTCGAGCCCTCTCACCGAGGACCCTACGCGGGTGCGGTGGGCTATTTTAGCTGCAATGGCAATGCAGATTTTGCCATAACCATACGAACACTCTTTGCAGAGGGTAACACCGCCTATATTCAGTCTGGTGCTGGTATAGTTGCTGATTCAGATCCTGAAAAAGAGTGGTTTGAAACTGACCACAAAGCCAAAGCTCTAATGAAAGCCCTCGAACATGCCGCTGGAGCGAAAACCCAATGAAGGTCTTAATCATCGATAACTATGACAGCTTTGTCTACAACTTGGTTCAATACATAGGCGAGCAGGGCGCAGATGTGGTGATTTATCGAAACGATCAAATCACCCTAAAACAAGCCACAGAGCTCAAACCAGATCGCATAGTTATCTCACCCGGACCTGGCAATCCCCAAGACGAAAAATTCTTTGGCGTATGCAAAGACATATTGCTAAATCTCAGCCAAACCATCCCTACCTTGGGTGTTTGTTTAGGCCATCAAGGCATCATTTCTGTATATGGCGGCAAAGTAGTGCACGCCAAAAAACTGATGCATGGCAAAACCTGCCCCATACATCACAACCAAAAAGATCTCTTCCGAGACGTCTCCAACCCCCTCAGTGCTACCCGCTACCACTCCCTAGCAGGCGAGCGTTGCTCTCTTCCGGATTGCCTGCAAATAACCGCTGAAGCCCTTGATGATGGCGAGATCATGGGCATACGCCACAAACAATATCCCATCTATGGCATCCAATTCCACCCTGAGAGCATCCTTTGCAAAGAAGGAAAAATAATCATCAAAAACTTTTTGGAGGCTAACCCATGATCCGCGAAGGCATCCAAAAACTCATCGACGGCACCAATCTCACCTATGAAGAATCCTGCATTGTCATGAGTGAGGTTATGTCGGGCAAAGCCACCAATGCACAAACAGCCGCCTTTCTAACAGGATTGCGCATGAAGGGCGAATCAATTGAGGAACTCATCGCCTTTGCCTCTGTTATGCGCGATCACTGCCACCAAATACACCCCAAAGTATCGGGCCGATTAGTCGATACCTGCGGCACTGGCGGAGACAAACTCAAAACCTTCAACGTCAGCACCATAGCCGCCTTTGTTATTGCAGGCGCCGGTGTGGCCGTAGCAAAACATGGCAACCGCTCGGTCACAAGCAAAAGCGGCAGCGCAGATGTACTTGAAAAACTAGGCCTAAACCTCACAACCCCACCCCAAACTGTTCAAACAATTATCGAACAAATAGGCGTGGGCTTCATGTTCGCCCCCGCCTTTCACCCCGCCATGAAATACGCCATGGAAACCCGCCGCGAAATCGGCGTTCGCACAGTCTTTAACCTCTTGGGTCCCCTAACAAACCCCGCCTGCGCCAGCGCACAACTCTTAGGCGTTTATGACCACAAGTTGGTTATGCCCATAACCCATGCCCTGCAAAAACTGGGTTGTGAGGAAGCCATGGTCGTACATGGACTAGACGGCCTTGATGAAATCTCAACCATAGGCAAAACCCTTCTAGTTCACCTAAAAGACGGCCAAACAACCAAGACCCTCTTTTCTCCCAAAGACTTTGGCATAAAAAAAGCCGATATAGCCGAGCTGTATTGCCCCTCCGTTGAAGAAAACGCAGAGATCATGTTTAGCATCCTAAACAATAAAACTCTGGGTGCAAAACGCGATGTCGTTTTGGTTAACAGTGCGGCGGGTATACTAATCGGAGGCAAAGCCAGCAACTTTAAAGAAGCCCTCGAATTAGCCCACACATCCATAAACAGCGGTGCCGCCTACAAAAAACTCAGAGAACTCATTAAAGCCTCAAGCGGCAATATAGAACCCCTCAAAACCCTAGAGGCAAACCAATGAATGACTTTTTTGACACCCTTGCAAAAGACGCAAAAACCACCATAGACAGCGGATACTACCATACTCTACCCAACCAAACCCACCCCAAAATCAGCCTAAAACATGCAATCCAAAGTTGCAAAACAAACCCCCTTATAACCGAAATAAAACCCGCCTCCCCCTCAGCCGGCATCATA
The DNA here is from genome assembly GCA_031256395.1 of Nitrososphaerota archaeon. Classification (GTDB taxonomy): domain Archaea; phylum Thermoproteota; class Bathyarchaeia; order Bathyarchaeales; family Bathycorpusculaceae; genus Bathycorpusculum. Next base: position 26,045 of record JAIRQQ010000056.1, on the reverse strand, counting down.
CGAACCGACATCAACATCCCCCAACTCGCCCAAGCCATGCAGCAAGGCGGCGCAGTTGGTATATCTGTTCTAACTGAACCCAAACACTTCCACGCAACCCTAACCAACCTCACCAAAACCCGCCAAACCACAAAGTTACCCCTGCTCATGAAAGATTTTATCTTAAGCCCCATCCAAGTTGACGCCGCCGCAAACCTAGGCGCCAATGCCATTTTGCTAATTCAAACCCTCTTTGAACGCGGCTACGGTCAAATGCCTCTTACCGAACTCATAGAATATGCCCATAATCGCAAACTTGAGGTTCTGCTAGAAACACACAGTGAATCCGAGTTTCTAAGCGCAAGCCAAACCCACGCAGATCTAATTGGCATAAACAATCGTGACCTAGCTACCCTAAAAACAAATTTAGAGGTCACCCAGCACATTCTTGAAAAACATAAAAAACCCTCCCAACCAATCATAAGTGAAAGTGGAATTCAAACCGCTGCTGATCTGCAGTTTCTGCGCAGCTGTGGTGCCGATGCGTTCCTCATAGGCTCAAGCATCATGCTAACCCAAGATGTTGAATCTAAAATTAAGGAGTTTGTTAAAGCATGAAAAAGTTAAGCAACTATCCCATAGACGGAAAATACGGCAAGTACGGTGGACGATACGTTCCCGAAATACTCATGGAGGCCATAGTGGAACTTGAAAAAGCCTACAACAAAGCCCAAGCTGATCCAACATTTCAAAACCAACTCGACTACTACCTAACCACATTTGCCGGCCGACCCACCTCCCTATACTATGCAGAAAACCTTACCCGCAAAATGGGCGGAGCAAAAATCTATCTCAAACGCGAAGACCTCGCCCATGGCGGTGCCCACAAAATTAACAATACCCTAGGACAAGCCCTCCTAGCAAAACAAATGGGCAAAACCCGTGTCATAGCTGAAACCGGCGCAGGACAACACGGCGTCGCCACAGCAATTGCATGTGCCGCACTAGGACTCAAAGCCATTGTATACATGGGCACAGATGATTGTGAACGCCAGCGCCTAAACGTGTTTCGCATGAAACTGCTCGATGCCGAAGTCCATCCCGTCGAATCCGGCTCTAAAACCCTAAAAGACGCCATAAACGAAGCATTTCGCGACTGGGTAACCAATCTCGAATCCACCTACTACCTCATAGGTTCCACCATGGGACCCCACCCCTACCCCATGATAGTACGAGACTTCCAAAGCGTAATTGGCAAAGAAATCAAACAACAATTCACCACAACAACCGGCAAATTACCCGATGCACTAGTCGCATGCGTAGGAGGAGGATCTAATGCCATGGGCACCTTCTACCCCTTTGAAGATGACCCCGATGTAGAACTCTACGGCGTCGAAGCCGCAGGCGAAGGCATCACCTCAGGCAAACACGCCGCAACCCTAGCCGCAGGCCAAGAAGGCATCTTCCATGGCATGTACACCTACATCCTCCAAGACCAAAATGGACAAATCGAAAACACCACAAGCATCTCAGCCGGCCTTGACTACCCAGGCGTCGGACCTGAACATTCATTTCTAAAAACCATCAAACGAGCCCAATATACCAGCATCAACGACAAAGAAGCCGTTGACGCATTTTTAACGCTCAGCAAAACCGAGGGCATCCTCCCAGCATTGGAATCTTCCCATGCTGTAGCCTATGCTATGAAACTAGCATCCCAGATGCGCAAAGATCAAACAATCGTTGTCACCCTCTCCGGACGAGGCGACAAAGATGTAGAAACAATCGCAAAATACACAGGTGTACCAATATGACCACCAACATAACCATAAAAGAAAAATTCCAAAAAGCAAAAGAAAACCATGAAGGCCTGCTCATCGGCTACATCACCGCAGGCGACCCCACACCCGAACAAACCCCCAAAATCGCAGACGCCCTAATTCGAGGCGACGTAGACATACTTGAACTGGGCCTACCATTTTCAGATCCCATCGCTGATGGACCCACCATCCAAGAAGCAAGCCTCCGCGCACTCAACGCCGGCACCACCCCAATAAAAGTCCTAGATATAGCCAGACAAATCAAATCTGAACACAAAAACACACCCCTAGTGGTGATGACCTACTACAACCCCGTATTTCACTTAGGCGTTGATAGATTTCTTAGTCAAGCTAAAACAGCCGGCATAGATGGCTTTATAGTGCCTGACTTGCCAGTTGAAGAAGCCACTGATTACCAAACTGTTGCAAAAACCCATGACTTAGATACAATTTTTCTTGCAGCCCCCGCTACATCTGATGTGCGCCTCAAAAAAATTGTGGATGCATCTTCGGGTTTTCTCTACTTGGTCTCACGATTTGGTGTCACCGGTGCTCAAAGCTCGATAACCGATTCTACGGTTCAGCTCATTAAGCATGTGCAACCCTATACGGCAAACAAGGTTCCGTTGGCTGTGGGATTTGGCATCTCTAAACCTGCGCATGTCAAACAGGTTATTGCCGCAGGTGCGGATGCGGCTATTGTGGGGAGTGCTTTTATAAATATCCTCAAAGCTCATGCCCAAAACTTTTCTGCTGCTCTTGTTGAGCTTCAAATGGTTGCTGCTGAATTAAAATCTGCAACACGTCTCTAAATTTTTCTTTTCTTTTTTGGATAAGTTTTATAATTGGTTGTGTCTCTCTATCTGCGGCGATGGATCTTAGGCGGTGGGTTAGGGGTCCATTGTACCGTAAATCCCCTACATGACGGGCCGACATCTACGGCTGAGGCGTCAAAGGCCGCTTGAATCTTCATTTCCGAACCAGTGACTATCCGTCCTTTGGGGCTGGCGGTCAACGGGCGGTTTCCGTAGGGGAACTGTTTCGTTGTTTAGCAGGCGAACCCGGCTAGGCTCGGGAGAGAGCAACCTAAGTTTGGACGTTATGCGCTCAAAGGGGTGCGGGTAAGAGTGTAGGGTTTGAGGTATTCAGACGGAGTCTGGGCGACAAACCGGAGCGGTCCATCGCTATTTCTGTTTCTACTTGGTGTTTCTATGTTGGTATTAATACGGTCAGTCATCTTCTAAGAATTGAAGAAACTGTTTGATTGACTGTAATACGTAGCGGTAGGGTTTTCTTTGCGACTATTGGGTGGTTTATATTTGTTTATTCTGTTTGAGTTGTTGGTTAGATAAAAGTATGGTTGTATGTGGTGGATTGAAAACTTGTATGGTTTATAGAAGACTATGGTTGATTTGTCAGTTTTTCTGCCTGCTTTTTTTACTTGTGCTGTTTCTTTTTGCGGTCTTCTCGACCGTTTAAACATTTTTTTATATAGTACTATATATTTTTTGATATTACTATTGTTTTTACCGTCTTAATATTTATAATTTGCTTTTGGTGAGAATGTTTTGAGGCTGTTACTTTGCTAAAAGTTCAACAGTTAAAAATGTTAAAAAATGTGGTGCTATTCTTGCAAAAGGAGATAAAATTATGAAAAACTATAAAAAAAATGTTGCTCAACTAATGTCCACTCTTTTGATAATGGCTGTTTTTTTGTCACTGATTGTTTTTCCTGTTTCGTTTGGTGCTGTCGTTAATGATTGTCAGGTGCATGTGCCTTTAGTTATTGATTTATCATATGCTGTTGCGGGGGTGCAGTTTACTTTTGAATATTCTGCAGGCCTTGAATTTGTTTCTTATGAAAAATCATCGGCTGTTTCCTCTGCTTTAACTACGCCGGTGGTGGTAAAAAATGGCTATACTTATTTGGGCTTTTATAATGCAGATAATCTGTATGCGCCTAAGGATGGTAAACTGGATGCGGGCTATCTTGTTTTCAATTGTTTAACTGATGATTCTCAACAAGTAACCCTAACAGAGATCAAATTAGTGCAAATTGTTGATGATGGCGCAACACGTAACGCATTTATCGCCCCAGTTGAAATTAAAGTATCTTCTGGAAATGTCGTTGAGGCTTCATCGGTGGATAGTGGTAGTAGTGGTAGTAGTGGTAGTAGTGGTAGTAGTGGTAGTAGTGGTAGTAGTGGTGATGGTGTTTCTTTAGTTGATGCTCAGGTTTCGTCGGTAGGTGGTGGTAGTAGTGGTGATGGTGTTTCTTTAGTTGATGGTCAGAATTTGTTGGTGGATACTTCCGATGATTTTTGGTTGCCGGCTGGTTTTTGGATTGTTCTTGTGTTTTTGTTTGTTGTGGCTTGTGTTGCTGGCGTTTTTATTCTTGTAAAAAAGCATGTCAACATCAAAAGTTAACCATCCCCCTCTTTATTGGGTTATTTTGGCTTAAGTTGTGGTTGTTATTTTTGTTATGTGCGGTGTTATAGTTTATGGTTTATGTTGCATGTGGGTGCGTAAAAACGTTCGGTTCTGCCTTCTGAGTGACAGTTTTCTTTGTTGTTAATGGGTTGGTGCTGATTTATTTTTCTGGGTGAATGTTTGTTGGGTTTGTATTTGTTGTGGTGTGTTTTGTACTTGTTTGGGTGCGTTTTACATATGAATGACCTGTGGGTTGGCCTATGGGTGACATAGATTAAGATTTGTGGTTGAATTTTAAAACAGGTGCAAATTCTCGTCAAACTATTGGTCAGGGGTAATTTTGTCGAGTTCCAGTTCTACTTCTGATTTGGTTGTGCCTTTCTAAAATGTGGTTGATTTTATTTTGGTGTGGCTCTATTGTTCAGAATCTTTTCTTTATGGTTGAGTGATGTTTTAAGTAGCGTTTTTATATCTTGTAACTAAGTTTGTGAAGTGCTTGATTGTGCTGATTTTTCTAATTCTGATGGCCTGTGTTGGTTGTCTATATGTGAAGTTGTTATTTTATTTATTTTATTTAAAAATATATATTTTATATATGCGCCTATAGTGACTATATTTCTATTTGGTCTATTTACATATTTTTTATATTTGACTTTTTGGATTTGCACCTTAGAAAGCGTTTGCTTTCTTAAAATATGGTGAAGGTAAATGAAATGAACATAAAAATATCAAAAATTTCCTGCAAGATTTTTTCTTGCTATAGGAGAGACTAAAATGAAAATACATCCAACAACCAAAAAAGGAAGCGTTATTTCTATGCTACTGGCCGTTATATTGGTAGTTTCCATGTTTACAAGCGTCCTGTCGATGGCGACGCCAGTAACGGCAGAACAACCTGGGACTTTTGTTATCACCAGTCCCTATGCAAATGTAGACTGGACTGCCTACGGTCAATACAAAGCAGACTTTCATTCACACTCAACCAACTCTGATGGCAGCAATACCGTAGCACAAATGGTCGAGGACCACTATGCTAAAGGGTTTGATATTTTTACAGTAACCGACCACAGTGTTCTCACTGAGAACTGGGATAAAGCTGCAAAAGAACCAATCACAACCGAGCGCAAAGCCGAAATCGAAGCAGGCGTAGGACGCGACGGTAAGGGCATGATTGATATCGACAACTGCAACGAACAATCAGCCACAGACCACATAAATTCATTCTTTGCTAATTATAACGATGTTGTTGGCGGAACACGAACAATGGCCAGCACAATTGCAGCAGTTGAGGCACTAGGCGGTATTACTCATATCAACCATGCAGGCCGATACACCGGCGGCGCAGCGGGTGGAGCCAACGGAGCAGTAGCATCTAACAATCCAGCAAACATAAAGAAATATGTAGACCTGTTTATGACCTATCCATCCTTGGTAGGCATGGAGATAGTAAACAAACAAGATGATGAATCTAGAAGCGACAAAATTCTTTGGGATAACATCTTAACACAAACAATGCCCCAGGGTCGCTTTGTTTGGGGATTTGCTAACGATGATACCCACTCTGTTGGTGCTACTGGTTTTGCTTGGAACGTTATGCTTATGCCCGAACTCACCCAGTCCCAGACAAGAACTGCTATGGAAACTGGTGCTTTTTACACTGTTAGCCGTATTGATCGCCGGGAAGGCATTAATGCACTAAACCTCGCACTCACTACACCAAGCATCACAAATATCGTAGTTGAAAGAAACACAATCACCATAACCGGAGCAGACTATGATGTAATTGAATGGATATCTGGTGTTGACGCTACAACCGGAATGGTCAATGTCATCGCCACAGGTGCATCTATTAACGTTAACGATTACGCTGATATTATCGAAAATACCTATGTTCGTGCCCAGCTTAAAAGCCAAAACGGTATCGCATACACACAACCTTTCGGTGTTACTGCACAAGCACCTGCTGTTGTTACTTTGAGTGGTGCTACAGATATTGTTGTTGGTAATGATGCTACCTATGCTGTTTCTGTTGCTGGCGTAGATAAACTTGCTACGGTTGCTCTTAAATTTGAAGTTGATGGTGCGTACTTTAGCGGCAAATCTTTCACTGGTCTTAATGGTTTTGAGGTTTTGGGTAACATTGAGTGGTCTTCAGTTGGCAATGATGTCTGGGTGGGCCGTGTTGTTTTAGTTAATCTCAATGGCGGTATAAGCAGTACTGATGCTTTGGATATCTTTGAGATGGTGTTTGCATCAAACAAAGGTTTACTTGGAACTGCTGAGGTTAGATTGGTTGATGTTGTCTTAAGCGGTTATGATGATGCATCTGGGGCTGTCTATCTTGATTCTTTGATAGTAGATGGTCTTGTGCAAACCTTGGTTGGTCAGTATTTCTCTGTGTATGATGTTAATAGGGATGGTGTTGTTGATCAGCTCGATCTTACTGTTGCACAATTGTTCTTTATGGCAAAAGAAGGTGATGCCAACTGGGCTGCTGCTAGACGTGCTGATGTTAATGGTGATGGTCGGGTCGATATCGAAGACTTGATTCTTATCCTTAAAAACATCGTTTGGTAAATCTCTCCCCTATTTTTTTCTATTTTAACTTTTTGTCTAATACTTGTTAATCAACGTTTAGAATCTGCCGTTTTCATGGACTTTGTCAATCCTAACAAACAAAAAATACACCTTAAAACAACCAATAACAACACCCCACCTGTCCAATAACCCCGCACAACTCGGCCCAAGAGGCACCTATAAACCACAAACTAAGTTCCTAAATTCCCACGTTTTTGAGCAATACGCTATCTAATTTTTCCAGATCTCTTTCTGCTCTCTGATCGGTTCACAGACTATCTCCATTCTCGTAAACTCGCATTTTAGATTTCTCATAATAATTAGACATCATCAACCGAGAATGCACCCCGCACCTTTTAAGATGCGCAAAAATAATTAAAGACAAAAACTGCAAAAACAAAAAGCTTCTAAGAGTCTCCTCACGATACACCCGCAACGGCAAAAGCCTCATCGTCTTTAACAAACCCAAACAACCCTCAACGTAATTTCAAATATGTTGCAAAAATCTAAGTACTAACCGATAAAAGTCTATTTTTTTGGCTTTGGCTGTTTTACACATTGCGGCGTGTGTTTTTTCAAGTCTTTTTACTGTTGCAGTTGCTTTCCCATAAAAATCGTTTTGTCTTGTGTATGTTTGTTTTGGTTTTCTGTTTGCCTGTTTGGGCCCTATGGTTGCTATGTATGTGCCTAAGCTGGTTTTAATTTTTCTAATAATGGTTTGTGGTGTAAATTTTGTGCATGGTCTTCCATTTTTTGTGCTCTCAAGTGTAGTATGGAAAAATGCCGCCAAAAACAACTCTTAACAAAGTGTGCACAAAATAAACCTGTGGCTGTTTGGTTTGGAAATTTGGGTTGTAGCTGTGCCTTTAGACGGCTTTTTTATATTTTGGCGATTGATGCGTTTTTTGCTTTTGTATTTTTTTAGTTTTTATTTCTATTTTGGGTTGTTTGTCTTTTTTGTGTTCAGTGGTTATTTTCTTGTCGGTATTCCATGCGGGAAAGTCGCCGTGTTCTTTTTTAAAGTTTTCCAGTAATGTTTTCTGTGTGGTTTTATGGTTGTCGGTTAGCATCCAGCTTATAGCAACCTTTTCGATGTAGCCTTCGTTGAAGAGGGTGATGTGTATTTTTTGTGTTGTTTTGTCGCCATATCCTGCTATGTAGCCGCCGAAAATCCTTTTTGTGAGTTTTTTGGTTTTATCGATGTAGAGAATGTCTGTTTTTGTTTTGTCTGTTGTTGTATCTGCTATGATTATGATGCTGTTAGTATTTTCTGGAAGGTTGGTGAGCTGAAGTCCTTTTAGGGGGCGGAAGTCGGTAAAACCGTTTTCTTTTAGGGTAAGCGAGTTCATGCCCCTTTATTAAGAGAGGGCTTTGATTTAACTTTTCCTATATATTTTTTATTTATCTATATATTTTATTTTCAAAGTCCTTAACCGTTTCTATAAATATTGTACCTTGGGTTTACTTCAATGAATAAAAAAACGCGATTATTTAAATTGGGGAATTTTTCCATAAAAAAGGGGTATAACTTAGCATTGATGGTTTGTTGGAGACACATAAGCGTTGCAGGGGGCTCTTATAACCTACAAAAACATCATGCTTAGTCCTTGAAATGTCTATGGTCTTTCAATTATAATTTATAACTGGTGGGAAATATACTCACATAGGAAGAAAGAAAGTTCGTGTCAAATACCATAAGTTACGCAAAAACTGGTGTTGGTGTGGTTCAAGAAAAAAAGCTGGATGACACAAGTTATTATATCAACATGGAACTCAGCTGGGTGAGGTTCAATGCTCGTGTCCTCGAAGAAGCACGCGACGAATGGCATCCACTGCTTGAGCGTGTCAAATTCATGGCAATTTGCGGAAATAACCTTGACGAGTTTTTTATGACTAGAGTTGCCCGGTTACTTAAAAAAATCGCTAAAGGCTCCCAAGAACGCTCAGTAGACGGGCTGACATCTATAGAGCAGATTTTGGCCACCCGCCAAGAGATACTTTCCCTAATTGAGCAACATGCTGCCTGCTGGAAAAATGAGCTTCTGCCAGCCTTGGCCAAAGAGAACGTAATAATTCGAAAATATGCTGATTTATCAAATAAAACTAAGGACAGTATGCGAGAGTATTTTAAAACAAATCTTCTACCTAAAATAATTGTGTTTAAGGATGTTTCTGATGTATCTTTAATTGAAAATCTGCAGATTTATTTATGTGCTGAATCAGCAAGCAAACAATTCCATTCAATTATCGCTCTGCCCTCAGAAAAATTTGGAAGACTGATAAAAATCCCTCAGAGCCCCTACCGCGAACTACTCAATTTAGACCACAATTTTATTTTCATAGAAGACCTTACCGCAAACTGTATAGATTTAATTTTTCCAAACGAGCAAAACTTAAACACTTATCCCTTTAGACTAACCCGCAATGGCGAAATAGATATAATGATGGATGAATCCTCTGATTTTTTAGGTTCAGTAGAACAGGGGCTTGCCAAAAGAAAGACTGGCTTTCCCAGCCGACTTGAATTTGATGCTCATATCCCCAACACTCTAAGGACAGCATTAATGGATTATTTTAACCTGCCTAATCATTTAACCTACACATTTGACGGTCCGCTTGGACTAGTGGACCTTTGGTGTCTCTATAAAATTGTTCGTCCCGATTTAAAAGACAAGACGTTTCTGCCCTCTATTTTGCCCCTGTTAACCCCCGAAAAAAATCTCTTTACAACAATTTCTAAACGTGACATCGTGCTATATCATCCATACGACGGGTTTGAGATAATCATTGATTTACTCAAAGAAGCCGCCCAAGATCCCTTGGTCGAAAGTATCTGCATCACTATGTACCGAGTGGATGCCCATTCACCCATAGTGGAGGCACTAATAGAAGCAGCACAAAACGGCAAAAAAGTAACTGCAATTGTCGAGTTAAAAGCCAAGTTTGACGAACAAAACAATATTTTGTTGGTTTCAAAACTCAGACAAGCAGGAATCATTGCAGTCTATAATTTTCCCAACTTAAAAGTTCACGCTAAACTCTGTCTCATAACTCGGCATGAAAAAGCAGGGTTGGTGCGGTACTCACATATTGGTTCAGGTAACTATAATGCGGTGACCGCTAAAATTTATGGCGACACCGGATACTTGACCGCTAACCCCGAAGTTGGCTCAGAACTCGAGAAGCTTTTCAACAGCATAATAAACGGGTTGCAAGAAAAAGGTTTCAAATATTTGTTAGTAGCCCCCAAAAGTCTCAAGAGTGAGATTCTATCCCGTATTGATCGTGAAATCTTGGTCCATCAAAAGATGGGCCAAGGATATTTGGCCTTTAAACTCAATAATTTGGAGGATAAGGACATCATTAATGCTCTCTATCGAGCATCTATGGCTGGTGTCAAGGTAGAATTAAACGTCAGAGCGCTCTGTGTTCTACGTCCAGGCATAGCTGGGATAAGTGATAACGTCTCAGTAATTTCCATCGTCGGACGCTTTTTGGAACATGCCCGTATCTACTACTTTGAAAACGGTGGCAAAAGTGATCTCTTAATTGGTAGCTCGGATATGATGTTTCGCAACCTCAATGAACGCATTGAGGTTCTCTTCAGTGTTCCTGATTCCCAGATACGTCGCATAATCTTTGATTACATGCTAAAAATTCACCTAAAAGATAACGTGAAAGCCCGAAAACTTCTCCCCGATGGAACCTACCAACGAATAACTCCCAAATCTGGCGAAACAAACCTTGATTCCCAGTTTTGGCTAATCCAAAACCGAGGTATATGGAATGAATACGCTGCCCACATCCCAAAAGTGTATAGTTAACTCAGGTTATTGCCGTTTTGGTGCTCAAACACTTCTAAACCTCTTAGAAGGATTTGATGACCTACTAGAGGGGGTTATAAATAACCAAGATGTCGAATATGTGCACAAAATACGGGTGGGTTATAGGCGACTAAGTGTGATGTTGCCTTTTTTTATGCCCTTTTTCTCTAAAAAAAAATATAAAACATGGCACAGGGAAATCAAAAAGGTTACACGATTACTTTCCAAAGCACGTGACTTCGATGTACAAATCGACTTTGTAGAGCACTACCTAAAGACGCTTAAAAGCCCTGTAGATAACGCTGGCTTAAGTGCACTGTTAAAGGAACATAAAAACTGCCGAAAAAACATGCAAGCACAGGTTATCAAAGAGATAGAAAATTTCAAAACCTCTCAAACATTGGCTGAAATCAGGATATGTTGCGAAAATTTATTGGAACAACAAACTGATGAAGCTGTTGATTTTGGATATATGCTTCAAAGTGCTCACCGCAATATAACCCTCAAGTTAACTGATTTTCTTTCCCTGAAACGCTATATTTATCTCGATAATGAGCCGCTTTGTCATCACCAGATGCGTATATACGCCAAAAAACTTCGATACACCCTCGAATGCTTTGCCCCTTTCTATGAAAACAGGCTTGAATCGGAAATTCGTTGGATTAAGACTTTTCAAGATACTCTGGGTGAGGTGCATGATTGCGATGTATGGATTGACTGCATCCAACAGTTCAACAGAAAACTGCATAAGGAAATCAAACATAAAGCTACAAAAAACTCCTCCTTTGTGGTCCTTGACGAATCACTCAAGATTTTCACCGCCTACATCTGGGACAGAAGGAAAAAGTACTACTGTCAGTTTATAGATTGTTGGAATCAATCAATGAAACGCGGTTTCTTTGATCAGCTTGTCACCAAAACCAGCCAGAGAATTTTTATGGCATCACAAGAAAAAATTTATCAAGCTCTTACCCATCACACTGTTAAACTCGCAGTACTATCAGATATCCATGCTAACCTACAGGCGCTAAAAAAAGTCATCCAAGATGCCGAGATGCGGGGGGCCGAAATTTTTGTTAACGCCGGAGATTCTGTAGGATTTGGTGCCTGTCCCAACGAGGTTATTGAGTTGCTTTGTGAAAAGAACATATTGAGTATCGCTGGTAACTATGATGTGGCAGTGCTAAATAACAGAAGTGATACAAAAGGCGAGAGGAAGACAACTTTTAAATACACAAAAGAGTGTATTTCCAAAGCATCTGCGAGTTATCTGGCTTTGTTGCCACGCGAACTTAGACTAGAGGCAGGCGGCAAGCAACTTTTAGTAGTGCATGGCAGTCCAAAATCGATTGATGCGCATCTCTATCCCAGCACATCCACTAAAAAGTTACAGCGATTGGCAAAGGTAGCAAATGCAGATATTGTGGTGGTTGGGCATTCGCATATCCAGTTCCAGTGTGAGGTGGATAAGACGGTTTTTGTGAATCCGGGAAGCGTCGGAAGACCCAGCGACAGAAATCCACAGACGGCTTATGCACTTTTGAGTTTTAACCCCTTTAAAGCTGAATTAATCCGATTGTCCTATGACGTGGAAGCCGCTGCCTATGACCTGCGCAAACGGGGGTTGCCTGAAAGTTTTGCCCAGATGCTTTTCTGCGGCGTATCAATAGATGACGTGGTCAAAGATGATAAAGTCAAAAAATTCCAGATAGACGCCAACTGTAACGTTGCAGTGGCGTCTTGTGAACAGTTTTCAAAAGCTCTTTGGCCAGATGTTGAACATTGTAGGCAGGTCACTCGTTTGGCTTTAGCTTTGTTTGACGGGTTATCAGATATTCATAAGCTAGGCAAGCGGGAGCGTTGCTGGCTTGAATGTGCTGCGTTGCTTCACGATGTGGGCTTATCAAAGGGTAACGGGGCGCATCACAAGGAATCGATGCAACTTATCCTAAACGACACCCAGTTGCCTTTTCCATCAAAAGAACGACGTATTATTGCCAGCATCACACGGTATCATCGTAAGGGGTTGCCTAAACTCAAGCACTACAACCTTGCATCATTAGACATCAAATCTTTGCATTCCATATATGTATTGGTTGCACTTTTGCGTGTAGCTGACAGTCTTGATTACAGCCATGAAAGCTCCGTTAAAATGTTAACTGTTAAAACCCGTGCAAAAGAGGTAATTGTGGACTGCCTCTCTGAGGTTGATTTATTGATGGGACTGTCGCGGTTTAATAAAAAAAAGTTTTTGTTTGAAAAAATCTTTAAAAAGGAAATGGTGCTGGTATGGAATCAACAGTGAAAACTGCAGAAACTGTAGTGGGTTTTATTGACATAGGTACAAACGCCATACGACTATTAGTAGCAAGAATTAACCCTAACTTTTCTTATACCGTAATAAGCCGCGAAAAAGAGGTTGTTCGTCTAGGCGAGGGTGAATTTAGCGATCAAACTCTAAAACCCGTTGCGATGGAACGCACTATATTTGTCTGTGGAAAATTTGTAGATTTAGCTCGAACTTATGGTGCTACAGAAATTATTTCGGTGGGCACCTCAGCGATTCGCGAAGCCACTAACCAAGCAGAATTTCTCGAGAGCCTCAAAGCAAAGACCGGTTTATCCGTTAGGGTTATCTCTGGTGAGGAAGAAGCGCGTCTTATCTGGTTGGGCGTCTCAAGCGGCATAGATATCGGTTCTAAAAAAGAACTCTTTATCGATTTAGGTGGTGGCAGTACCGAGATCAGTATCGGAAACCAGCATGAATGCTTCTACATTAACAGTCTGCGCTTAGGAGCAATCCGATTAACCGCCCAGTTCATAGGAGACAGCTGGACTGCTCCCATAGACTTTGGTCTCTACAAAAAAATTAGGCAATACGCTTGTAGCAAAATCAACATAATCAAACCACACATATTAGAATATGGTGTCCGACTAGGCTGGGGCTCTTCAGGCACAATAACTAACCTAGCCGAGGTTACAAACAAATTGTTCAAGAAAACCAGCTCTAACAACAAAGCGCTGGTTTTAACCAGAAAGAACCTCAAGAAACTGGCAACGCTTCTGTGCTTATTACCCCTTGAGGAGCGAAGAAAGTTGCCTGCTATAAATCCCGAACGTGCCGACATCATTGTTGCTGGTGCCGCAATAATCGAAGCTGTCATGGAAGAACTTGGTCTCGAAGAAATCCGCATAAGCAACAGAGAACTCCGGGATGGCCTTCTTGTAGAGTATCTCTCTAACTTTGAGGGCTTTAGAGAACTCCAAAAAGAACCCATACGAAATCAAAGTATCCTACATCTGGGGCGATCATGCAATTTTGATGAAAAACACGCTCAAACTGTTGCCGATTTGTCATTGGAGCTTTTTGACAGCGCCAAACAAATAGAGCTCCATAATCTAGGCTCAAAGGAACGCGACCTGCTCAGACATGCTGCATCACTTCATGACATTGGTGATTTTCTCTCCTTTAACGATCATCACATACATTCTCACTATATCATCCGCAATGCAGGTCTTGCAGGTTTTGACAAAACTGAACTCCAGTTGATGGCAAATATTGCCCGGTTCCATCGCAAAAAGTTTCCCACAAAAAAGGTTCTAAAAGCAGAGGCGGGGATGGATGAAAAAAGCAAAGAAATCATTGCGGTGCTTTCGACGTTTTTGAGACTTGCTGAGAAACTAGATCGAAGTCATCGTGGCTTAGTTAAGAAGGTCGAGTTTGTAAGGGAAGGCAAAAACCATGTTGTTTTACGATTCTATTCAGACAATGACTGCAGTTTAGAGGAGTGGAGTATAATTCAGAATCAACCGGCATTCTATGGTGCATTTGAAAAGACACTATGTGTTCAGTGTATAGTAAAACTTAACCCTGGCGGTATTTAGTTTTTTTCGAGTAGATTTGGCTTTAGTCGGTTTCTTTTTTTGTGTCCTGCTTAACGCGAGATACTTTTCTTTAGGTATATCGTTCTTCCTGCAGGCACTTTGAAGTCTTGTGTTTATATGGACATACTTGCCTCTTTGAACAGTTGTTGGTTCTTACTAACCTCGTGGCAATACATATAAGACTAAAAAACAATGATAACTATAACTCAATTGAGTGCACAACAACCAAGTTTGTGTTGACTGTTAATTATAAAACGATACAGTTTGTAGAGGAATATTATTGGTAGACACGGCTTTAGTTACACAAAAAAAACAAAACAGTAGCGAATCCGTCGTTAAACATTCACTGTATAGTAATCAATTTATCTACCAAAGTTTATTTACCCAACTGAGCGATGGCTTTGCTTACTGCAAATTGCTCTTTGACAAATCCGGTGCTGATGCCTTTGATTATGTTTTTTGTGACTTAAACCAATCCTTTCGGAACATAACTCAATTAGGTAATGAATCTGTTGTTGGAAAGAAAGTCTCAGAGTTGTTTCCATGGTAGGTGATCGCTATGATGATTGGTTAAAACTCTGCGGCAAAGTCGTCCAGACTGGTCAGGGTGTCATAATTGAGGGCTACTGTAAACCGTTGAATCGGTGGTTCTCAATTAATGTTTACTGCCCTGAAAAAGGTTATATGGCCATGATAGCTAAAGACATTACGGCACGTAGAAAAACTGAGCAAGCCCTCAGACTAAGTGAGAAACAGTACAAAAAACTCGCTAACAGTATAGCTGGTCCTTTCTTTGCGCTAGATTCTTGCTTAAAATTTACCTTTTGGAACAAGTCGACTGAAAAATTCACAGGCATAAAATCCACCGACGTTTTGGGCAAACATTTCTTTTTTGTTTTTGGAAAAAACAAGTTGTCTCGCAGATTCCTCGACATCTATCATGATGTGATACGCACAAAGCATCCTCGGGCATTTAGCGGCAAACTACCCAAAGGTGATGATACATTCTTTGAAATTGAGGTGTACCCCACCGGTAATGGTATCTCTGTTTTGGCTAGGGATATAACTGAGCGCAAAAAAATACAGGTTTCTATGGAAAAAAACACTAAACGGCTAGAGGAACTGGTTCGGATTCGTACGGAGAAACTCAACAATGCTGAGCGTCTAGTTGCGATTGGGGAAACGGCCGGTATGATTGGTCATGATATTCGCAACCCTTTGCAGAGTATCATTGGTGAATTATTCTTAGCCAAGGCTACGCTAAGCGAGTTTTCTGAGACAAAACTCGCCAAAAGTCTTATGGAGTGTGTTACCGCTATTGAAGAGCAGACGCTCTACATTAACCAAATTGTGGCTGATCTTCAAGACTTTGCTAAGCCGTTGGTTCCCTGCATAATTGAAACTAATCTTGATGAAACCATTCGAGCTGTTAGTTTACCTCTCGATGTGCCTCAAAATGTTCATATTAGCTACTTGTCTGTTGTGCCCCATTTGGTACTAAGAACTGATCCTTTGTTTATCAAACGTATACTTAGTAATCTTATCCGCAACGGCATACAAGCCATGGAAATCAACGGCGGTGAGTTAACGGTGAGTACTTTTCTGCGCGATAATTTTCTCATAGTTACTGTTTCTGACACCGGTACTGGTATATCTGATGAGGTGAAAGAAAAAATCTTCAAGCCCTTGTTTACAACAAAATCAAAGGGGCAGGGTTTTGGTTTAGCGGTGGTGAAAAAACTCGCAGAGGCCCTAGGTGGAAACGTTCATTTTGAAACTCAGGTAGGGCGAGGCACAACGTTTATCGTTGAACTTCCCCTGAGTTCAAATGCTATTCTAAGCTGATTTTTTCGCCGGTCACAATGTAGACTATGGCTTCACAGGCATAGACTGCATGATCAGATATGCGTTCAAAGTATCGTGTGAGCAATATATTTGAGGCGACGCATTTGTTGTTGGTTTCCTCTTGGCTTAGTTTGTTGATAAAGTCCTCATACATTTGGTCGATTTCGCGTTCTATAGGTGAGATGGTTTTGGCAAGATTCACATCATGTTTGCGAAGTGCATCTATACTGGTTTTAACCATGAAAAGAACTTTATCACCCATATTGATGAGGTTGTCCTGTATCCATGTTTTACACGGCTCTAAGCCATGTAACTGGTGGGTTATGTTGGATATGTCTAGGGCATATCTGCTATAGCGGGAAAAATCGTTACTGATTTTCATGTGGGATTTGATGGTCCGTAGATCTGATGCAACAGGTTGGAATCGAACAATTAACTCAAATGTTTTATCTTCGACTTTTTCTGCCATGGCGACAATGAGATCTGACATTTCTTTTACATGTGGTTGTACGTTTTTGTCCTCAAAATAGCCGTGTATGGCTGATGCTAAGGTTTCATAGGCTAACTCGCCCATGCGAAGTAACAGTACAGATTGTTCTTCTAGTCCCTGATCAATTATTCTGGTCATAAGCGTTCCTATCCAAATTCTCCGGTTATATATCTCTCTGTTAACTGGTTCTTTGGCGACTCAAAAATATCTTTGGTTGCTCCAAATTCTATAAGGCTGCCTAGATACATAAATGCAGTATAGTCTGATACACGTGATGCTTGTTGCATGTTATGGGTGACAATGGCTACGGTATAGTTCTTCTTTAACTCCACAACCAGCCGCTCGATCTTGGCAGACGCAATTGGATCCAAAGCTGAAGTGGGTTCATCCATTAAAATGACTTCAGGTTTTAGTGCAATAGCCCGTGCAATACATAGCCTTTGTTGCTGTCCGCCCGATATGCTGGTGCCGGGTTTTTTTAAATCATCTTTCACCTCATCCCACAGCGTTGCTTGTTGTAAACTTTGTTTGACTATTTCATCGAGGTTTTTGTTTTTGTGGGCGCCGGTTAATTTTAAGCCTGATGCAACATTATCATAGATCGACATGGTGGGGAAGGGGTTGGGTTTTTGGAAAACCATGCCGACTCGACGTCGAATCATAACTGGATCCACGTTTGGGTCATAGATGTTTTGGTCGTCGAGACGTACTTGACCTGCTAACTTAGCGGTGGGTGCTAATTCATGCATCCTGTTGAGGGTGCGAATGAACGTAGATTTTCCACATCCAGAGGGTCCAATAATGGCTGTGACGGTGTTTGCTTTTATTGAGATGTTTATGTCTTTTAATGCATGTTTAGTACCAAACCAAGCGTTCAAATCTACACTTTGCATCTTTATGTTATCCATTTCATTCACCTTGTTCCTTTATATCGGCCCCTGCTGGCTAATCTAACGCCTATGTTAAGGGCCAAAACTATTAAAATCAACACTAGTGCTGCACCCCATGCTTGTGTCTGTTCTACTTGAAGATGTGATCGAGAACTTAGGTAGATGCGCAGAGGTAATGCATCTATTGGGGCATTGAGTCCTTGGAAGAAGTAGAAACTGCCCAAGATTGTGAGTAGGATGGGTGCGGTTTCGCCGGCTATGCGTGCTACAGCAAGGATGACACCTGTTACTAAGCCCCCTTTTGCTGAGGGTAACATGACGCTTATGGTTGTTCTCCATCGGTGTATGCCCAGAGCCATGGATGCTTCTCGAACGCTATTTGGTACCAGTTTGAGTGATTCTTCGGTTGTTCTTGCAACGATGGGGATCATTATAAACGCTAACGCTGCGGCTCCGGCCATAGGTGAAAAGCGCCCGGTTAAGCCGACAACAATTAGGCTGTATGCAGTTATGCCCACGATTATGGAGGGGAACCCAGTTAGTATGTCATTTATGGTTCGTATCCATGTGGCATATTTGTTAGTTCCATATTCAGCAAGGTACACGCCAGTAAATACTCCAATTGGGATGCCAATGGCGCTGGTCAACCCGATTAAAACAAGTGTTCCTTGTATGGCTGGTCCTATGTTGTTTCGTAGGCCATTTCCAGTTAAGAACTGCCAGTTTATGGCGGGTGCACCTCGTATTATGACCTCAAAGAGGATACTTAGCAGGGGTACGATGGCAATTATGACACAGATTAAGCAGAGCACGTAGAAGAATTTGTTCTTAAACTTACGAAGGCTATGGTTGTGTAGGTTTAGCTTATCTAATAGACTGCTGTGTATTATTCAACGGCGCCTCCTTTGACTTTTAGAACGCGTGTCACCATAACATGTGCTACTATGTTTATGATCAGACTTATTATGAGTAAGACCAGTCCTGCGCCTATGTAGGCTGAGGTTTGGAGGGGTGTATTTGAATCGGAGAAGCCGTTGGCAATAAGGGAGGGTAGGGTTTGGCCTTGCTGGAAAAGTGATGTGGGTATGGCTCTTGGTCCAGTAGCATTGCCTATGACCATTGTTACTGCCATAGTTTCGCCTATTGCTCTGCCTAAGCCTAAAATTATTGCACCAAATATGCCTGAGCGTCCGTAGTTGAGGACCCAGTGGCGGATGACTTCCCATTTGGTGGCGCCTATGCCATATGCGCCTTCTCTGATTGAGTTTGGTACGGCACTTATGACTTCTCTTGAGACTGATGCTACGGTTGGAATGATCATGATGGCAAGAATCAGTCCAGCGGTGAGAATATCTATGCCGGTAGGTTCTCCGCTGAATAGGGGTATCCAGCCTAAGTATGTGTTTAGGGGTATTTCGATGTAGTTTAAAACCCAAAAGCGTAGCACAAACAAACCCCAAAGACCATATATTACGCTGGGAACGGCTGCTAACATTTCTACCAAGTAGGAAAAGGGTACGCGTACGGCTTTGGGAGCCATTTCTACGATAAAGATGGCGATGCCTAAGCTTAGCGGTACTCCTACTAGCAGGGCGATGCCTGAGGTTAGTAGTGTTCCAAGGATGTAGGGTAGGACGCCAAATGATGTTGTGCTTGGGTCCCAGTTTTTTCCGGTAATAAATTCGATGCCTGATGTGGCAAGGATGTTTGTTGAACCAGTTATTAAAACATAAGTATTAAGTAATATGATGATTGCGGCTGATGCGGCGATTACTGCAATTAAGGACTTAAAGATATTGTCGCCTGTCAGCTTAATCATACTAATCTGCCTGAACTAAAGATACAAACAAAAAAAAGGTTTTGGAAGATCTGAGGGATCTCATAGTCTCACCGTCGTTTAACGTGTTGGTACTTTTTCGCCGTTAAAGGTTATTGTCTGTAGTGTTGCTTCATTGACCTTCACTAAGTTTGATGGCAGGGTTGCATACTGTAGTGGTGTACCTAGTTGTTGACCCTCGTGGGTAACATACCAGATGTATTGCACAATTGCTGTTGCTTTTGCCATGGTCATTCCAGGGATCACACCAAGGTCTTTGTAGACAAGCATGTAGGTTGGAGTGACTATGGAATATGCGTCTGTGCCACTGGTGTTGAGTATGGCTATGTCTTCCCAGCTGTCACTTCCTGAGGGAAGCGGAGAAGGTAGGGCTTTAGCTGCATTTGTTGTCGTTTCGAGTGTTGGGATGATATAGTTGCCTGCGGGATTTTTGATTGCTGCAACTGGTACATTGTGTTCTAAGGTATATGCTAGTTCGATGTAACCAATTGCATAATCTGTTGAGGTGACCATTGCTGCTACTCCCGAGTTGCCGCTTTGACCTATTCCAACTGGCCATTGAACTGTTGAGCCTGATCCGACTTTGTTTTTCCATGTATCGCTGACTGAAGAGAGGTATTTTGTGAACCAGTTGGTTGTTCCTGAACCGTCTGATCTATTGATCACTGTTATTGCGCGGTGTGGTAGAGTTAAATCGGGGTTGATTGCTGTTATGGCGGGATCATCCCACATGGTTATTTTTCCTAAAAATATGTCTGCTACTATTGGGCCAGTGAGTTTTAGACCTGTTCCAATGTTGGGAATGTTGTATGCTATTGTGATTGCACCGATGGTTTCTGGGATGTGTAGTACGTCAGGAGCGGCATCTCTTTGTGAGCTAGACAAGGGTGCGTCTGAACATGCAAAGTCAACAATTTTGTTTGTCAAGTCAGTGACACCTTTACCGCTACCTCCACCCTGATAATTAATTTGTACGTTGGGTTTTATTGATGAGTATTCTGCAATGGTCTCTGATAGAAAGGGTTGGGGGAAAGTTGCACCAGAAGCGGTAATCGATACACTTTCCGCTACATTTTCTGCTGCTGGCGATAGATATGCGTATGCGGCTACTGCGCCGATGATTATTGCAATTACAGCAATTGCTATTACGTACGTGGTTTTCATATGTTTATCCTCTAGTTTTTGTATTTACGACTGATTCTATTATATAGGCGTTGTCCATATAATCTATAGTCTATATAGTAAAATTGTTAGTGTAACCATTGGTATATATATTGGTGTTAGTTGTATATTATGTAGTCTATGTGTACGCAATTGATGTAACAGCAGTCAGTATCTAAATATGATTCATATGTTTGATAGTTTATATAGGTGTAGTTAATATACTGTTTGTACATTAAGAACTGCCTTGGAATTGCTAGTGACAGTTAAAGAAACAGAAAAATTAAACGAAGAACAACGTAAACTACAGGTTACTGGTGGGTCGACATTTATTCTCTCTCTGCCCAAAGACTGGGCAACCAAAAACGAGCTCAAACGCGGTAGCTCTATGATTGTCCGCGAAGAAGATGATGGCTCGCTATCTATATCGCCCTCCAGTCTTCCCAAGCAAGGACAAGCTGATGAAGCGTTCATCAAAGCCGTCCAAACTGACAATCCTGATGCCATCATGAGAACAGTAATTTCTGCATACCTAAACGGCTACAACATCATACATATCCGGGCCCAAAACCAAAAAATTCTCCCCTCCAAACTTAGAACTCACCTCAAAACTTTTGCCCGAAACTATCTTGTCGGCACAGAAATCGTTACCGACACTGTCACAGATTTAACCCTCCAAGTGTTGCTAAATTACCCCGAACTAACCGTGCAAAATGCTCTGAGTCGTATGGCCATAATCGCTTCCTCAATGCACAAAGAAGCCCTGCAATCGCTTATACATCTCGATTATTCCAGTGCAAAAGCCGTTATCGAAACCGATCGTGAAGTCAATCGCTTTGGTCTCTACATAGTACGGTTATTAAAACTAGCTGTTTCCAACCAAAGATTTGTCAAAGAAATCGGCCTAGACAGCCAAAAATATTGTTTAGGCTACCGACTAATCACTAAATCGGTTGAACGTAGCGCCGATCATGCCACAAAAATCGCTGAGAATATCCTCTACTTAAAAGAACCCGTTGATAAGGAATTGCTAAACAAAATTATCCAATTAAGCGAACTAGCAAACACAATGTTTGAAACTTCCGTAAGTGCTCTCTTTAAAAACGATTTTCATCAAGCTGAAACTGTATTTGAAAACCTAGAACAAATTCATCAAATCGAGCAAGAAGCTATTCTCACCTCTCAACATATCCCCGCTGAAGGTGTCGCTAACTTACGACTACTTATCGAGAGTGTTAGACGCACTGCAGAATACGCAAGTGATATCTCAGAAATCGTACTTAATCTAAACGTTGACTCTGTTCTGAGTTAACCCCTTCTTAAGCCAATTCCTTTGCATGTATAAGCCTAATCATGAATTATGCCCTGCGTTTTTATCGGCTATGTGGCACATTGTTTTCTGTTTCTATACCAAAAACTTGATGATGTGGTGTGAATGGTTTTTGTTCTGTGCTTGCTTATATTGTTGTAGCGTTAATAGTGTTCTCTGGAGCGCCGGTACGTGACATTTATTCCAAAACCTGCATCTGACACTCAATCAAAAAAAGCGGATAAATTCACGCCCCTAAAACCTGCTTTTAGAAATAGACAATACGGTAGCGAATTTAACACTTGGGAGCTATCCTTGCTAAAAGAGTTTACCTATGCAAAAAAATCCACCACCCCCTCTGTTTCAGGCACCGTTGTATACGACGGCAAACTCGGCCGAAACAGATTTCTCCTAATCCCCGCCGCCCATCTACCCCAAGACTACATCATATGCGAATGCCCCCCCGATGTAGCAATCCCAGCAAACCTCTCCTATGTAACAATCACAGGACAAAAAAGACCCTTCTATGATTACTGGGCTCTAATTGTTGATAACATCGTTTCTGCTAAAATCAACCAGCCAATTAAACCCGAAATCGATTTCAAAGAATTCCAACAACAACTCTTCTTACCGTGGAGCGGCATATTCTCCCCCCAAAAAGATCTGCTTGCTTTTGAATTTGTCAGCTCACCCCCCCTGCTAAATATGGGACAAGCTGGCGGATTGAGCATCACCCTCTATGATGAAAGCAAACATCACCAAACCCACAAATTACTCAAATATTTCTATGACCTAATCCCCCAAGATATAGCTCAGGGCAAATCCGGCAATCTAACCATTCCTGAATTAGCCGCCGAGCAACCCCTCTCTCCCTACACTTGGCAATTCCGTAGCTTTAGCGCCGATAAGCCCCTCAACCAACATTTAGTAACATTTCTTGACCGTCGAGCGCCTAAAAGATTATCCAAAGGCCTCTCAGAGCTCTCTATTGGGTTGGGTAGCAGACGTAACCAGCCCCGATCGATCTATGACCCTCCCCTTAGACTGGTGGACCAACCAGCTATTTTGGAGCGCAGCGCCGAGATGCATCCCATGCGCTTTGATCCTCCCCTAGATGTCACCAAATATATTCTAACCATGCAAATGCTCTTCCCAACTATAGGCAAAACCCAAGCAGACCTAAACACTACCCTTGAAAAGGCCAGCCAAAAAATCATAAACGTCGCCGAAAAATATGACCTCCCCAAAGAAGTCCAACGCCACGGATTATTTGATGCCAACTATTATGGTAAACCCCAATCATCGCTACGACTAGCCCTATCATCAGCCCGCTCACAACAAATCACAACCGTTGACGATACCCTAGTTTTCAAAGCAATCGAGGATTTTTATGTTAAAAATATTGAAAACGTATTCGAAGCCTGGGAGGACCTATTTACCCCCGGCGGAGTCGAGATGGTGTCTTTGAGTGAATTTGACCGCCAAGTACTCAAATTCATCACTGAAAAAGAAACAAACGACTTAGGCGTGAGCTATTTTCTACTATCAGAAAAATTTGCACTCGAGTCTTCACGAGAAATTGAACTAAGACGTGCCATCCAACGTTTACTAAGTGAGGGTAAAATAAGAGAATCCTCTTACCAGATCTATCGCGCCATTCCCTTTATTCAATAAAAAGCACTTGTCTTGTTGGCAACGTGCTTGTCATTTATTTTAATATTGACATGCATACAATGGGGGCATCGATGGCGTTCTTCTGATTCTTTATTTTTCATCTCAATCCCACTAGTTTTGGTCGCTTTGAACTGCTCACCACAATTATTACACATCTGATACTTGGTGATGTCAATCTCAAAATGTTCACAACCCTCACAAGTTACACACT
The DNA here is from genome assembly GCA_031256395.1 of Nitrososphaerota archaeon. Lineage (GTDB taxonomy): Archaea > Thermoproteota > Bathyarchaeia > Bathyarchaeales > Bathycorpusculaceae > Bathycorpusculum. The sequence continues at coordinate 2,113 of JAIRQQ010000056.1, read as the reverse complement.
CAAAATCAAAATATCTGCAATTCTGCGAATCCATCACTCTCTGCCTCCTAACATAGTTAACTCTTGATTGCATAAAAATAAAAATTACTCCCGCAATGCGGGGTCGAATTGATTTTGATAGCTGTTTTCTAGTTTAAGGGGTTGCTTGAGCTATCAATTAGATGCGCTGTTCCATCGGGACAGTAAACTTTGTCCCCTATTTCGGCTCGGCGGTAACGTATATTACACTCTTTTAGTCTAGAGCATCCGTCACAGTCTCTTGAAATCATTACTATATCATCTCCACTTAGTCAAACATTATATACCACTCGACACCTATAGATATGACCTCCATACTATATATAGACTATATAGTCTAGGCGCTATGTTATAACTGCTAAATCGGGAAGAACCTTTAAAAAACAAGAACCCCCAAACAACCCAATGCAATCAAACAAGTTGAAGGCAAACGGAATATTTCTAGACCTAGACGGCACACTTGTTGACTCCAAAACAGCCTACCTCGAAGCCGCCAAAATCAGCTTCCAAGCCATCGGCAAAGAAATACCCTCCACTCAAATCCTGCTAGAAATCCCCCGCCGCCTCGAACAACACCAAACCCTAAACGACCTCACCTATGGCTGTGCAGACCAATTCATGCCCATATACATAAAAGCCTTCCACGCAGCCACCGAAAAACATGCCAAACTCTTACCAAATGTAGCCCTGACGCTTGAATGCCTTGCAGAAAAAGCTAAACTAGCCCTAATCACTATGCGCCATGTCCCCAACCAAGTTATCCAAAAAGAACTCAACTATCTGGGCATCTCCCAATACTTCCGCTTAATTGTAACAGGGCTAGATACATCAAAGCCCAAGCCTTCCCCTGAAGCCTTAATCCGATGCGTCGAGACCTTGGACTTAAAAATGTGTGACTGCATCATTGCGGGGGACTCAGTTAGTGATATGAGAGCAGGAAAAGCCGCCGGATCATGCACCGTAGCATTACTCTCCGGTCTCTTTGGATCTGAGGAACTGGCCAAAGAACAACCAGATTTAATCCTCCCCGACATTACAGCGCTACCCGCTAACATAGAATAGGCTGGTTTAAGGATATGTCAAATTCGACATATTCCGAGTTTTAGCCTAAGGCAGTTATAGGCGTTTTTAAATAAAGTTTAATTAAAACCTCAACTACTGGGTATGGAGCGGGTTTCAGCGGGAATCCTAATGAACTTTGTCGAAATCATGATAGCAGAGAAACTAAGAGAAGCCGATCCAGCCCTAGATATAATGGGCTCTGACCACACGGTATTACAGGTGGCTTTCCAAGATTTTACAAATTACCTCAAATTCCGTTGGGACTTGGTGGGTCAAGAAGTAGAACAACCTGAAATTCTTCAACGCATAGATTCGCTTAGTCAAAAAGATGCTGAGGAACTAGATGCATTTTTGGCCGTTTGGTGCAACATGTGGTTTAAAAAATGGAAAGAACGCGTCAAACTATTGATTGGTAATCAGGGTGCCAACAAATGGAATAAGATGAACAAACCTCTCACTGATGCAGAGCCTATTTGGCAAAAAATCGAGTGCAAACAAGACCTCCAAGAGCTGGTCGTTGCCACTCTTATTAAAAACGGCGAAATATGCGGAACAGAAATCCTAGCAGAAAACTTGCTTAAAATGGAAGTGGGTGAAAAATACCTCCAAAGTCTCCCTAAAACCGAGCAACTTTTTGTGGCTCTCAACAATACAATGCGCAAAGCACGAGCAATGGCACACAGCCGCGGCCCTTTAATTTTTGTAAAGGTAGATAAGGGCTACTACAACACAACAGACTAAACTTTCTTGGCATTAAACCAATTATGGCCGACGTTTTATGCGTTTACTTTTTTGTGTACAAAGGGTAGAATTTGTTGCATCGGTGTAATAAAAAATTGAAGCCGGCTAACCTGTTGCCAGTAACACGCCGTCCGTGTTTTGAAAATAAGGTGTTGTTTGTGGTGTTATTTTGTTTTATTTTTTCTATGTGAAAGCTTTTTGTCCAGGCTCATTAACCAACGCTTAGAACCCGACATTTCACAAACTTTTTCACCCAAACCCAACAAACCCAAACCACAAACCCAAAACGACA
>JAIRQQ010000098.1 GCA_031256395.1 Nitrososphaerota archaeon | reverse complement strand
TGTGATGGTTTCGATTTTAAGGGTGGCTGCTATGTCAATGCTTCCTTGTGTTATTGCGGTGGCGTCGTCTTTGGCGTAGATGATTATGCTTTTGATGGGTGCGTTTAGGGGAAGTTTTTTCTCGGCTTTGTCGCGTCGGATTTCACTCATGATGGCTGTGATTAGGTCTCCGTCTTGTTCGGCTTTTTCGTCTACTTGTGCTTGGTTGAGTTTTGGCCAGGGTGCGACTTGGATGCTTAGGTGGGTTTTGGTGGTTTGGTACATGTGTTGATAGATTTCCTCGGTTAGGTGGGGTGCGATGGGTGCAAAGAGTTGGAGTAGGCGGTAGAAGACTTCGTAGAGGGTTTGTTGGGCTGCTGTTGTGTTGGGTTTGCCATATATGTCGGGGCGGTAGAGGCGGTCTTTTATGGCTTCTAGGTAGTGGTCACAGAAGACGTGCCAGGTAAAGTTGCGGATGTCTTCGGTGGCGGTGTTGAATTGGCATTTTTCGTATGCTTCGGTGACTTTTTTGGTTAGGTTTTCGGTTTTGCTTATTATCCATTTGTCGAGTAGTTGGAGTTCTGCTTTGGTTTGTTCTTGGGGGTTGTACTCGGCTAGGAGGGTGCTTGCAAAGCCTGCGGCGTTCCAGAGTTTGACTAGGAAGCGTCTGCCGTATTCGACGTCTTGGACGCGGTAGGGTATGTCTGAGCCTGTTGCGCCTCCGCCTGCGGCCCACTGTCGTGTGGCGTCTGCGCCGTATTTGTTTAGGACTTCGGGGGCGGCGGCATAATTTTTGAGGGATTTGCTCATTTTTTTGCCGTCTGCGCCTAAAACCATGCCGTTTATAAGTACGCTGTTAAAGGGGCGTTCGTTAAAGAGTGTGAGGTGGCGGACCATGAGGTAGTATGCCCAGGTGCGGATGATATCGGTGCCTGAGGGGTGGATGCTTGCGGGGAAGAGTTGTTTCCAATCTTCACGGTCAGGCCAGCCGGCGTGAACGGCGCATGTGATGGAGCTATCCATCCAGGTGTCCATAACGTCTTGTTCGCCTTGGAATTCTTTGCCACTGCATTTGGGGCATGCTTCAAGTTTGGGGTTCTCAATTTTGGGATCGATAGGTACCCATTCTGGTTTAGCGATGATGCGCTCACCGCAACCTTTGCAGTACCACACTGGGATGGGGGTGGCAAAGAGGCGTTGGCGGCTTATAACCCAGTCCCAATCTAGGGCTTTGGCCCAATCAATGAGGCGGTTTTTCATATAGTCAGGATACCAGGGTATGGCGTTAGCGTTTTGCTCCACTTGGTCGGTTAGTTCCATGGTTTTCATAAACCACTGTTTAACTTCCAGAATCTCGACTAAGGTTTTGCAGCGGTCACATACGCCGACTTCTTGTTGGATTTTCTCGCTTTTCTCAAGCAAATCTGCGGTTTTAAGATCCTCCACAATGGCCGCTCGGGCTTGGTTCACATAGAGACCCGCATATTTGCCTCCAGCGTCGCTTATTTGGCCGGTTTGTTGTATGAGCCGTATGATGGGGAGTTTGTGTTTTATGACGGTTTTTACGTCTTCTTTATCGCCATAGGTACAAATCTGCATAGCACCCGTACCAAACTTGGGATCTACGGCTTCATCTGCTATGATGGTGACTTCTCGATTCATCAGAGGAACCTTGATTTTTCTGCCGATGTATTGAGCATAGCGCTCATCGTTGGGATTAACCTCCACAGCAACACATGCCGGAATAAACTCGGGACGCGAGGTAGCAATTAGAAGATATTCCTCACTGCCCACTAGGTGGAATTTGATGTAGTGTAGATTGCCTTCTTTTTTAATATGATCTACCTCGGCATCGGCAATGGCTGTCTCATCACGGGGACACCAATTAACGGGGTGGGTGCCCTGATACATGAAGCCTTTTTGGTAGAGCTGAATAAAACTTAGTTGTGTTCTGCGCCAATAGTCGGAATCCATGGTGCGGTACTCAGTGGTCCAATCAATAGAGGCACCCAGTTTTAGGATGCCTTCTTTCATCATGGCGATGTATTTCTCAACCAATGCCATACACATACCGCGGAACTGCTCAGGGGGCAGGTCACGTTTGCGAATATTGTTAGCTTTCTCAACCTGAATTTCTATACCCAATCCATGACAATCCCAGCCCTGCGGAAAGAGCACATTAAAGCCCTGCATACGCTTGTAGCGAGCAACCATATCAAAATAGGTCCAGTTAAGAACATTACCCATATGAAGCTCACCTGACGGATAGGGCGGAGGCGTATCAATACTAAACGACGGACGGCTCTTATCACTCCAATCATAGCGATAAATACCCATCTCTTCCCACTTCGCTTGCCATTTCTGCTCAATTTCGATAAGGTTGTAATCTTTAGGCATAGGCTGCATGCAAATCATCCCATGTTAGTGTTTGCTTTTAGCAAAACAAAGGCAGCACCTAAAAACATTACCATCAACCACCCCTGAAGCCAACCTCAAACACACATACACCAACAAACGACCATTGCCTCCAGAGCAAGATGCTGTTAACTCTTTAGGCGCTCTAGGCGTAGAGTATTTAGCAACAACTACAGGGTTAGTCCATCATCTCCTGCGGCTACGGTAAACCACAGCGGTACCCATCCCAAAAGTCCCAAAGCACCCAAAACAAACTTTATCGCCAACGACCCCGCAATGTTTTGCTTGGCTATCCCCATCGTTTTTTGACTCAACTTGAGCAAATACGGAATTTGCGCCAACTCATCATTTACAAGCACAACATCTGCCGACTCCAACGCAACATCCACCCCATGCGCTCCCATGGCAATACCCACATCTGAGGCCGCCAAAGCCGGCGCATCATTAATACCATCACCAACCATAGCCACCAATCCGCCTTCTCCTCTGCCCTTCAGCTCCTCAATACAGGATAACTTATCTTGAGGCAGCAACTCGGCATGCACCTCATCTATACCCAAAGATTTTGCGATATCGTTTGCAATGACCTTTTTATCCCCGCTAAGCATCGCGGTACGAACACCTTGTTGCTTAAGCAAACTAATCGATTGCAGTGCATCGTTACGCACCTCATCAACAACACAAACAGTTGCCCACCCCATTTTACCCACCGAAATACAAACCGCTGTATGCGTATCACCCGCGGTTATCTCAAACGCATCTGTACAATCACAGCCAAGCTCCTCCATAAACTCGGGGTTTCCAATAGCAACATGCTTACCCTCAACCATACCCACAATACCCTTCCCAGGTACCTCCATCACATCGCTAACTTTGACTTTGCTCAAATCAATCCCGCGATCCACTGCCCGACGCACAATCGCCCGGGCAATGGGATGATTGGAATACTGATCAAGAGCAGCGGCATACATAACAGTTTCATCCTCAGCCCGAGAAATATCTACCCGATGAACTTTGTGCACTGCTTGTTGTCCAAGGGTTAACGTACCTGTCTTATCAAACACTACCTGCTTAACCTGCGCGAGTTTCTCGATAAAAATCCCGCCCTTTATGATAACCCCTTTTTTAGCGGCAATGGTTATGGCTATAAACACCGTCGCAGGCACCGAGATAATAAATGCACTAGGACATGACACCACAATAAGAATCAGCGAACGATAAAACCAAGTTTCAAACCCGCCTCCGAAGACAAAGGGCAACACGGCAGTTGTGAAAACTGCCAAACCCAAAATGATGGGCACATAGAACCGGGCAAACCGATCTACAAGTCGCTCGATGGTCGCTTTACGTTTCTGTGATTCAATTACCAGCTGAATAATGCGCGACACCAAAGTTTCACTAGACTTTTTAGTAACCACAACTTTGAGCACCCCTCCTGTATTTAGGGTTCCAGCATAGACGCTGTCTTTGGCTTTTTTAGGCACAGGTACCGACTCACCTGTAACTAGAGCCTGATCAACGTGACTAAACCCTTCAACCACCTCCCCATCAAGAGGAATACGCTCCCCCGGCCTAACCAAGATTAATGCGCCGGTCTGTACTTTATCCACATCAACACTGACTTCCTTGTTGTCTGATAGGATCCGGGCTTTTTCAGGGACCACTTGCGAAATTTTCTCAACCGTGCGCCGGGCTCGGTCTTGGATGTAGTCCTCAAAGTATTCGGCTATACAGTAGAGAAACAACACTGTGGCGGCTTCAAAGCGGTAATCAAGTAGCAAGGCCCCCAAACCAGCAACAGCCATAAGAAACTCGACACTAAAGCGCCGCTCAATAACTAACTCTTTTAAACCCACAACCCCAATGTAGACTGCTGCAACAATTATGGCAACATAGTAGAGTATCATCGAAACAGAGGCTTCGATGTTGATAAGGGGAAACGTAAAACCCAACGGGACGCCCGAGAGAAACAAATCCAGCAAACCCGCAACCAGAACAGTTATGCCCAGCCAAACCGCAAAACCCACTAGAACCTTTTTATTTTCTTCTTCCTCTTCTTCGCCAAGCAGACTTGTTTCCTTTGGAGCTGTTGATTTTTCCTCGCAAGCGTCCATATTGTGCCCTCAGACTAAACTAAGTTGATCATAAGCAAATATTAGGTTGATGCTAAACCAATATACAAAAATATTAACACACTATTAATAATAACTATAAAAGTTAATAAAAATTGACGGTGACCTCATGACAGTAATCAGCATAACTCTCCCACCCGAACTTCTCCACAAATTTGAAACTTTTATGGAAACCAAAGGCTACTACAGCCGCTCAGAAGCATTCCGAGACGCCCTGCGCAACCTAATCTCTGAGACAGAATTAGCTACAGCACAAACCGAAAACGTAGCCGCCACCATCATGGTCACCTGTGACCACCAACGCAAAGACGTCGACATAAAACTAACCGAACTCCGACACGAATTCGACGACGTAGTCATCGAAAACGTCCACCGTCACATCGGCGAAAAATACTGCCTTGAAATATTCATAACCCAAGGAAACAACACCCGCATCCTCACCCTCATCAACCGACTACGCGGCATGCACGGAATCCAACAAGTAAAATCCATGTTCCTAATGCTCTAAAAAATAAAAACCTCTAAAACCAGTAAACAATAAAAAGACAAACAAACAACAAATACTCATTGTAACCTAAAACCCTTTGATAGTAATGGGGACCACTTATGGCGAACTCTGATACTGTGATCATTGACATCTCTGCCGGGTTGCAAAAAGTCGGAAAAAGGAGTGCTACTGTAGCATGAGGAATGTATGTTGGGCGGTTGGTTTGATGGTTGTGTTTTTGTTGATTTGCAGTTTGATTGATGGGCTTTTTGTTTTGAGAGCGTCTGTGTCGCCGCCGGAGGAGAATACTTGGGTTGAGGTGGCATCTATGCAACAGGCACGACACACTTTCGGCGCGGCGGTGGTGGAGGGTAAAATCTATGCTATAGGTGGTGTGATGAGTGGATACCAACGTTATAGTGGAGTCCATAAGAGCGAAATGCTGAACACAACTGAGATGTATGATCCGGTTGCTAACAACTGGACCTACAAAGCGCCGATGCCCACTCCCAGCAGTGGCTTTGCAGTGACTGTTTTTGAGGACAATACTGGCTGACTGAAACAGGCATTTTGACGAACATATCGGCGTTTTTATCGGTCTTAAGGTAATATGTGATTTTCTCCCTGCCCTCGACAACGACCTTGTGAAGCACCTCGCCGCATATCGAGTCCCCGAACTCCTTAAGCCGCGCCAAATTCTCAATAGCCGCCTCAATATTGTCTAACTTTTGTTGCAAAGTTTCAACCGTTTTGTTGCCTAACTTCAACGTAAAAAGATGCTTTTTCAAGGTCGCCAATTGCGTGCTATACCGATTATTAGCCTCTTCAAAATCGTCGCGGGTAAGCAGGCCGTCAATGATTTTGGGGACTTTGCCAATTCTTGGGAACTCGTCGAGCATTACCAAAATCGGGCGGTTTTCGACGCTTGATGGGTCGCTTCTGTCTTCTTCGGGGCGTCTTTCAAAAAAGGTGATAAACCCGTTTTTACCGATTTTGCCGCTCTTGCCCTGCAATTTTTCGCCTGATTGATAGGACGCGTGAGCGACCGACTGCAACTTTTCCCCCCGCTCTATATGCCGCCGCGCCTGTTGCGGAGCGTCCCGAGCTTCTGCCGATAATCTGAACATCCATATAATAAATCGCCAAAAAACCCCCGCCTTAAAGTCTGCCAAAATCTTGACCCTAAAACAGTTTATTCGCTAAGGCTCGTCCAGTTTCCCAAAAACGCAACATGTTGCGAAGCAACATATAGTTGCGCCCTTACATTTACTGGAAGGGCGCGAACATAAAATGCCCCTGCTAAGAGTGGCAACCACTTATGGCAGGGGCAATAATGTCAGCGTCCATCCAGGTTTTTAGTGTAAAAAAACGCCACTGCAATAGTGACTGAACTATTAAGAATGTCACAACCCTAATATGAGTGGAAAAAATAAAGATATGATTTAGGAGATAATGCGGTGAATTTAAAAAATTCTTTAAAGGGCTTTCTTGTCTTGGCAATGGTTATAGTTATATTATTAACAATTATTCCGGTCGGTGTATACGCGAATGAGCCGGAAAATACAGATGATAGATACAAAGATTATTGGCTCGCGGGACCCGGCGGTAGCTTAAGCCAATTTATGTGCCCTGAATGCGGTATTCAGCATGTTATTCTTGACGAGTCATTTAGTTTGTATTATTATCCCCCCGGTACGGTAATCCCCCAGTTAGCGCTTATTGTCGTAACTTGCGAAAATTGCGGAACAATATCTGAATGGATTCCCCGGTCTAACAGCGGTTCAAGTTTATCGGTTCCCCTAGGAACGCCAATGGGGGCAAATAATATAGCTATGGGGAGTGCCGAGCTTGTTACACTCTTTGTGTCAATTGTATTTTTACCTGGTAGTAATGGCGAATTAGAGTTTTCCGCCCCTATAGTCGTTGAAAAAGAAGGTGTGTGGAAATCTTCATGGGAACCTATTGTTTACCCCGACACATGATATTCTTTCATTGGTTGGTTATCTCATGACGGTGGCTACTACAGGCCAAACGATGTGGGTTTTCCCTCACCTATAACTCAAAATTACGTATTCACAGCATGTTATGCAAATACTCCGTGTCCGGTGTCTGTTAATGTTTATCATGATTATTCCGGTTTGGGCGTAGTTGGGCCGGAATCTATGTCTTTGCCTGCCGGGGAAGAGTATGATTTAAGTCAATTGTACGGCGAACACATTACTGCGGGGGGTGTTGTGTTTGTGGATTATGAGGGGCAAACTTTTGCCGTTTCAAAAGTTGTCGTAGAAAAATATGCCGCCATTACCTACCTTGCTAATGAGCCCGGTGGACAGGGAGGCCCTCACGTTGAACACATTTTAGCCAACAGCCAATATACCATCATATCCGACTATGCAACAAACATATCTCCTGCTCCGGGGCGGCATTTTGCCGGTTGGAATACTCAAGCAGATGGACTGGGCACTAACTATTACATTGGGCAGTCAATTTTTGTTACTGATAATTTAACTCTTTATGCTAAATGGATTATACCGTCGTTTATTTTGCCTGAGTTTGAGTTTGGAGGGTTGGGCGGCGTTGTTTCTGCCGGGATTTCGTTTCCCAATAATGATGGAGACAGTGTTCGTTCGGTGACTGTTTATGATGAGGCTGATCTTATTTGTCCACTGTATGTTTTTGATGAAGGTTACTCTTACAAAATGATTATCTCTTATGATGTTGCGTATGAGATTAGTTATAATTCTAATGGCGGAGCCGGTTCTATGGATTCTGCGTATGCCCCGTTTGGTGCGGAGGTGACTTTGGCTGAAAATGGTTTCTCTAATGCGGGTTATGTTTTTGATGGTTGGAATACTGCTCCTGATGGGTTGGGTGCTTCTTATGGCAATGGGGTAACTTTTACTTACGATATGGATTATGATTTGGTACTGTATGCGCAGTGGATGCATAGGACGGATTTGGGTTATGTGGTGCATTATTATCGGCAGGGTTCAACTACATCTGTAGCTAATAGCAAGGTTGTGTCCGGTCAAGCGGCGGGTGTTGTGGTGACTGAGTATGCGATTGCTATTGTGGGTTATTCTGCTGTTGCTCCTACCGCTATAACTGCTACCCTTAATGTTGCCGATAATGTGTTTGTATTTTATTACACGCAAAATTCCGGTTCCGGCAACGGCGGCAGTGGTGGTTCGGGCGGCAGTAGTAGCGGCGGCGGGTCTACGCATAGTCCTTCGCCCAGTCCATCCCCTTCCTCTAGTCCGTCTCCGTTGCCGAGTTTGTCTCCTTCGCCCAGTCCGTCTTCTGTTCCTGAAGGTGAAGTGGAGGTGCCGGTTTGGGCTTTTGTGAATTTGGTTTTGAGTGTGGCGGGTTTAATATTGGCGGTTTTGGCGGTTGTTTGGGCGTTGTTTTCGCGTAATCAGAAACAAAAGGGAGCACAGAACTATGAATCCGGCGGCTCTATGGGTCAAGTTTATGTTGCAAAACATGGTGGTGTGCAGGGTCAGGGTGCGGAGCAGGAGGATGTGAGTGAGCGGAAGCAACGCAGAGATGTGTGGCTATTTGCGGCGTTTGTTTTGGGTATTGCGGGAATTATTGTATTCCTACTTACTGAAGACATGCGTAATCCAATGGTTATGGTAGATAGGTGGACTATTGTGAATGTTGTTGTGTTTTTAGCGGAAATCCTTGCCATAGTATTAGTTTTCAAACGTAAAAAAAAATACCGCAGACGACACAGAAAACACAGAACAAACCAGCCCCTTTGTCTCCGATACATCATAACATCCCTTTTTATTTTTTTAAAAGAGCGGCTACCGCTCAAAGCAGATGCAACAATGTCAGCGTCCATCCAGTTTTTTAATGAGCCGCCGAAAAACTTGTGATTCACGGAATTGCAAGTTTTTCGGCTTTTCTTGATATTAGCACCCGCCCATTATCTGCAATGAGCGCGAACACAAAACAAGGACTAAACAGCCTCCTAACAACCTAAAATGAATTATATCTGTTCAAAACATAAGTTCAAAAAACATATATGTGTGAATCGCAATGTGTCTTTTCACAAAGGTGATATGACAAATGTTGACAATACAGAAATATAAAACAAAATTTGTTACGCTTGTAATGAGTGTCATTATAATCGCGGCACTTATGCCGTTAATGGCTCTTGCGGAAGCGCAACCAAACTCAAATGGGGGGGGGGAAAGACGGCGTCTACTTTATCCCCGATATCAACATAGGCGACATACCATGGGACATATATGCCGCTCACGAAGGGTTCGATGGCGCATTTACCCCGCCGCGGGCACATGACCCAGAAAATGAACGCCACATTCAATTGGATGGTAATGAAGCCTATTTCTACGGGTATGATGGATATGGTGGTAAATCATGGTCGGACTATCTTTATTACAAAGAAACTGACTCAACCGAAAAAACCTTCCAATTTTCCATGATGTTCTCAATCTATCCAGCTTCCGGCGGTACTGAACGGATAGCTCAAAGATGGCACTCATTATACAGTGTTGGTTTCTTAGTCAACTGTGTAGAAAATGAAGATGACGGAACAATCAGCGGTTATTATGTTTCCTTTGAGCCAATAAGAGGCGGAGATGGTATTGTTCTTAGAATGCTTGAGCGGGTAAATTTCGACACACTATATGACAATTCACAACTCATCATGTCTACACCTGTTCTGGAGACAATGCTTCTCGATGACTCAACGGCAACCTATCTTTACGAAATTAAATCTTCACACGAAGCCTTTTCGATAACAAAAGACGGTGAAGACCTCTTTTCGCTTGACTTAGCAACTGCTGATGCTTCAAAAATCCCATTGGGCTACACTGGCGGCAATGACTTTGGTTTCTATGCCGGATATATTGGAAGTCAAGGCGGCCACACATGCAGTGAATTAAGTTTTGCTGAGTTCAAAAATATTTGGCTTTCGACAAAATCTCTTGTACCTGACATATCTGATGTAAGCTGGAATAACGGCAACGGTAACGGCAACGGTGGCGGCATAAATCAACTTACAGTTAATGGAATTGTGTTGAAAAGTAGCAAGAATTATGTGGCGCCTGAAAACTTTGAGGCTGTAATTGCTAAAACAACATTGGCTAAAAATGACCCTACCGCAATTTACACAGTTGTAGAAAGAAATGCAGACGGAGACGGACAATATGAAAAAGTTTATGCTATGAAAATCGCTTTGTTCGAAGACGGCGCTTGGAAGGTCTATAAGGGTCGATTAGTTGTAGACAATCCGGGCAGAAATGATGAGGTTCAAATAGTTACTTAGGAAAAATCGGCTAAGTACACCTTTTATTTTTTTATCTTATTTTTTATTGTATGTGGGATTCAATATTGGGTAAGCGCAAGCAGGGGCAATAAGGGCAACAATGTCAGCGTCCTTTCAGATTTTTAGCGTTATAAAATTTTTGAGAGTGTTACTTAAAGAATGATGCAATCATGTTTGGTGTTCCATTTACTCGGAAGCGGGCAAATAGCGACATAGTGATATCGACCATTTGTTTACAGCGTGAAACTATGCA
>JAIRQQ010000131.1 GCA_031256395.1 Nitrososphaerota archaeon | reverse complement strand
CGGAGTTGCCCGCTTTTAACTGTTTTTTCAGAACCACAATTTTTACATTCAACCATAACAGCCACCGGCTGAATTAATATAAACACACCCTACAATATATCTATTGGTCAACACTCTCGAATTTTTGTCTATTGTCTCTTTGAACCTGTAGAAGCCACTGCCGCCCAAGTAGCTGTATGAGACAATTATGAAGCATTGCGTAGGACAAATGAGTCTGATGCCGAATGAAGGTTTGAGTCTGGGGGGTTTTACAGATAACAAGTATATCTGCGATGATTTGTATACGGTCTCGTTTATGGTTAAAAGCCACGCCTATCTCCTACTAGTTGGCGAACCGCTAAACAATTAAACGTTTGTTGTAACCCCTGAGCAGTCACAGAAGCAGTAAATGGACGATAGAAAAAGAAAATGGAGTGGCTAAACTATATTTTTTGTTTGTCTATGACTTGCCGTATGGTATTACCGCAGCAGTCATAGAGTGCGATGGTTAGTTGGGTTCGTTTACCGGTTTTGTCAGGTTTGCCGGCCATCTTCCAAGTTTTCTTTGCGGTCTTTACTTCTTTTCCACAAGCGGGACATTTTGCCATAACTGTTCTCCTATTATCTGTAATGTATGTATATCTTAAAAAAATTTCCTCTAATCTGCTTCTGACATACCTAAGGTATGTTAATTTTATGAAGAAACCATGGATAAAACCTGACTTTTATGTTAGCAACCAAGTGCTATGTGTTATGCGTGTTTGCAGACTTTTAGGTTCAACTACTACATATCTGCGGGTAATCTCTATTGAGTGACCAAAAATTCGACGACACCATCGTGCTTAGGTAGAAAACTGTTTTGAAGAGAAACAGTGTTTCTGACATCCAAGCTGAAGTGTAGTATCCAGATAGCTAAAAACACATTCCGCTAATGGCTAACCGGTGGTTATCTAATAGCGGCTAAAAATGGTTATGCTTCAACTACTCTGGCGTTTTTGAGTATGTTTACCTCTCCGTTACCCTCAGTAACATAGCCGACTTCAATATGCTGGATCCTGCGCTTATCTAATTCGCTTTGCATATCATCTGCGTCTTTTTTGGCAACAGCCATTAGTATGCCGCCTGCAGTTTCTTTCGATTCCCCGCTTAGTAACGGATACCCAAAAATCTCTGATAAGGCAGGGGTGCCTCTGATAACCCAGAGGATATCGATAATGATGTTTACTTGACTCAACTCGGCCATAGTTGCTGCATGTCCTTTGAGTCCAAAGCCTGTGACATCAGTGGCGGCATGAACCGGAACCTGTTGCATGGCTTCTGCAACGGATTTATTTGAGGTAATCATCCCCGTGATGGCTTGATTAATTGATCTCTCCAAAAGGTCGTCGGGTATGTCTTTTAAAAGTTCCCGATCTTGCTCTTCTTTACGCAGACGATAAGCCGCCATAGCTGGCGCAATTCCTATTGGTTTAGTGAGAAATAATCGATCGCCCGGTTTAGCACCTCGTGTGTAGATTATTTTTTTAGGCTCACCAATACCTGTTGCAGCGCCGCCTATGATCGGCCAGGGATTGCGGGTGGTATGTCCTCCAACAATTGGTGTGTTCATCTCACGGCAAAAATCTCCCAACCCCTTGAGCATACCCACGGCGAGTTCGCTTGGCATATTCTCTGGATAAGCCATAATTGTTAGTACACTGGCGATTTTGGTTACTGCCATGGCATAGATATCGCTTGTAACGTTGCTGCCTGCGATTCTGCCCTGAATCTCGGGTTCATCGACCATTGGTGTAAAAAAGTCCAAGGTGTTAAGAATTGCTGTGTTTGGGGTGATTTGGATAACACTGCTATTCTCTCCCGGTCCAGCCAAAACTTCTTTGTCAAAATCAACGCCTAAACCCGCTTGGTTGATTAGTTCACATAGTTGATACTGAGGCAGTTTGCAACTGCAACCATGAACAGGAACAGCTTTGGTTAAGCGATAGCTCATCGTACTCTCCTATAGTTCATCTATGTGTACAAATAAAAACCTTGGTTATGCTCAAAAAAGGGTATGTCGCTAAAGACAACGTCCCAGTTTTCTAACTGTCTGCGGTGTTTGGTTCTATTTGTTTGTCGGTGGTTAATTCCTCAAGGATAACCAGTGCCTCGCCAAACGGCATACCTAGTCGCTCAGAGAGCTCGATGGCGGTTATGTCTTTTTGCGCGGGTAGAATTGTGTCGCGGACGTAGGCTTTATGGCTAGGATACATAACGGTTGCGTGGACGATTTCCACAAGTAGTTGCCAAAGGTGATCTTTTGAATACTCTTCCAAATTCATATCGGCACCGACGCTAATTTACCTACTTTGATGAAAACACAAAGATAAATCTGTCTTATGCCGCCCAACACTGTAGCACAATATTTTGAACATAAGGTGTGGTTTATTTTGATCACCTGTCTAATAATTAGACAGTTTGTTCGTACACTTAGCATTAAATCAGATCATGCTATTAACGTTTGTAGAAGGGGAGAGTGGAAATATGGCACCAGATAACCAATCGGTGCCGTATTTCCATGAGCGGCTGATTGGGCATTTCTTCCCTTCCCCTCCCTTCCTTCCCTTACATGCCTTATCAGCTGACTTACCCCTACTCTACAAAAATTAACAACCCCTGGTCTCTAAAATAAGCCTAGTTATTCATGGCTTACCTGGGCTGTAATGTGCTCTCTGTGAAGCCGTTTAATGTCATAATTGTGTGCTAAGCAAATGCTTTATCTTGGTTTCACATCTTACCCCTGTGATTGCTATGTTGATTGAAACCTTTAGCGTTGGCATGTTATCTACTAATTGCTATCTCGTCAGTTGCTCTGAAACAAAAGAAGCCATCATCATTGATCCTGGGTTAGATTCTCTCTTTGAAGCAAAGCTAATCACAGATTACATAGACCAAGCAGGTTTAAAGATCAAATATATCCTAAACACTCATGGCCACTCCGACCACATTAGCGGTGATAGCATCTTACAAAAAAAATATGGGGTTTCAATCTGCATTCACCCTCAAGATGTCTGCTTTTTAGCAGACATAGACACCCAAGGCCAGCCGGTTCATATACTGCTTGACGAGGGCAGTTTAGTCAAATTCGGCGGTGAAACCCTAAAAGTTCTCCATACCCCCGGACACACTCCTGGTAGCATATGTCTAATCAGCGAGCAGGTAGTATTCACTGGTGATACTCTATTTGCGGGTACCATTGGCCGAACAGATTTCCCCGAAGGTTCGCATAGTGACATGATCAAATCCCTGCATAAAATTGAAGCCTTGCCCGATTCTTTGTGGGTCTACCCTGGACATGGTGAAACTTCAAAAATCGGAGATGAAAAAAGAGTAAATCCATTCCTAAACCGCTAACAACTATCTGTTAGGCGTTTGGGGTTTGGTTGAGTTCTTGTAGTGCCCGGAGGCGTTTAATGATATTTGGGTGGGTAGAAAAAATCTCCAAGAAACGATCCCCCGATGTAAGTTGCCTTGCAAGGGTTTCTCTTAGTCTGTCTTTTTTGCTTGTGGTTTTGTCGGTATGGAATTTTTCTGCATCGGCATTGGCTTGATCAGGATCCGCAATAAATAGTGCTTTGTAGGCTGAGTTGTTCTTAGTTTGTTCTTTATTGGATTTGCCCGTATGTCTGCTGGCCTCAGTGATGCTAACCAATCCCATGGAGAGTTTTTCTGCGCCGTTCTCCACAATTGAGGCACTGTGACGATCTGCATAGTACTCTCGTAGACGGCTAAGATAGAGTGTAAATAATGTCAGCACCCATGAGAAGAGCATAAATCCCACTCCGATTAGGGCGTTACTGCCTCCGGCTTGGTTTCTGCGGGTTCCACCAAAGATGCCTGAGAGCATCATGGTGTAACCGATATAGTAGAAAAGAGATGGTAAAAACGAGACTGCCATCATGACTTGAACATCGCGATGTTTTAGGTGACCCAATTCATGACCCAAAACGGCTTCTACCTCATCCTCCTCGAGGTTACTTAGTAGCCCCTGAGTTATGGCGACCCGGTTACCTGTTAGAGGCGAACCGTACGCAAATGCATTGGGTAGTGGAATTTGAGCGAGCATAAGCTGAGGCTTTTTGATTTTACTTTTAATGCTCAACTCTGCAACCATCTGATGTAGCTTAGGGTTGTCGGCTTCTTTTAGTTCTTTAACGCGGTATATGGCGCCTACCAAGTAGGGTGCGAGAAGCCACTGAGCAACATTTACGAGCACAACCAATACCCCAACCGTTATTATGCTAAAATAACCCACATAGAGCATAACAGCTGAGAAAACTAGGGTTGTTAACCCAAAGATAGCGGCTAATGTAGCAACCATCGAAAACCGAAGTTTCCAACCACTCATCTAAACTCACACTAACTGAATCTTTAGTTTAATATAACCTTTATGCGCACTCACCCATAGACCAATATGCTTACTCGTTTATCCAAGACCCATCCATAGAGTAACATGTGTCATAATCGAGCTTTATTGATTTTGCGAACGTGTGATCCAAAAACTGGTTGATGGTTAACCATTGAGATTTTGCGTTGCTATGGGTTTTGTTCACAATGCTTTATATCTAACAGACGTCTAGCAATATAGTAGTAGATGCATGTCTTGTAGTTAATTCAAGCATGTTTTTTTGGCTTATTGCTTGGTGTGTTTTAATGAAAGATAAACTTGTAATTGTAGGTAGCGGTGAAACAGCCGAGTTAGCGTATGAATATTTTACTCAGGATTCCAACTATGAGGTTGTAGCTTTCTCTGTTGAGCGAGCATATCTTGGTAATAAAACGCTTTTTGGGTTGCCGGTGATTCCCTTTGAGGACATAGAGAACCTCTATGAACCCTCAAAGTATGCTCTGTTTGTAGCCCTATCCTTTACTGAGCTTAATCGGATAAGGACCCGGCTCTACTTGCAGGCAAAAAGTAAAGGCTACAAACTGGCCTCCTATGTTAGCTCAAGAGCCTTTGTGTGGCGGGATGTGGAAATCGGTGAAAACTGTTTCATATTTGAGAACAACACTTTGCAGTATCGCACAAAAATAGGCAACAACGTAACCCTCTGGTCAGGCAACCATATTGGCCATCGTAGTGTCATTGGTGATAACTGTTTTATCACCTCTCAGGTTACTGTCTCGGGGTTTTGTCAAGTCGGTGAGAGCTGTTTTATTGGAGTTAATGCTTCTTTGGTGAACAATATCAAAATCGCCAAGGACTGCATAATCGGTGCTGGTTCAGTTGTTTTAAATGACACCTTTGAGGGGTTAGTATATGTTGGTAATCCGGCGCATCCCCTGCTAACCGAACAAGTTTTCAAGCCCTAAATGTTACTGCAGAAACACAACCCATAGTAACTGTGGTTGAGGAGAAAATTCTCTCCTCGGTTATAGCCAAGCCTGTTTCTGCTCTAAATCTGCCGGTGAAGCAAACCGGTTGATGCTGTTATGTGTTTGAAGTGATGAATATGCCGCTTGATTTGGTTACTTCGATGTAGGTGTTTTTGATTTTTGATTTTAGATAGTTTAGAAAACTTGTTGGGTTTTCGGTTATAGGTTTTATGTTGTAATTTTTATCTTCTTTAAATGCTGTAATGAATTCGTACAGATAGTCTGCGTTATTTATTCTTAATGAATTGGCGTATTTGATGCATTTTATGTTTTTGAAGAAGGGCTGCAGAATGGTTTCTCCATTTTCTAAACAGAACTTTTTATTCGCGCCATTTAGCGGAAACACCACATCTGAATCAAACTCTGTCACTAACTCTTTTAACTCTTGGAGATGATCCAGCCCCGATGTTGTTGCATAAAAGTAACCCTCTGGTTTTAGAACTCTCACTACCTGCGTTAGGGCCGCTTCAACATTATCACTGTGGTAGAGCATAGTGTTAGCTAAAATTCTATCAAAATCCCCATCAGAACAAGCAATATTTTGAATATCTATAATTTTAAAGCTATACTGATTGGTTTGGTTGTCTATTCGTTTTCGGGCTTGATTTAAAAAATCTTCCGAGATATCTGAAACCAAAACAGAAACCCCAAACGGAACACGCTCAGCATTTTTAACCCACATCTCGCCATTACCCGAACCCAATTCAAGCACCCTATGCCCAGCACTAATATCCATCAAATCAAATATCCAATTAAACCAATTAGTAGCATTTGTTGAAAACCTATCATGTAGTAAAATCCTACAATCAAGATTATACTCCTCACAACTATTCACAACATTCACCAACCTAAACCCTAAACACATCACACAACAAAAGCGACAACCAACAGTTATGCGAAGATTATTTTTTGTGTGTTATGTGATTTTTGGTTAGACTGATATGGCGGTTCTAGACCAAAATAGCGTATAGGTATGATGTATGTTTTAGCAAAAGTCCCAATAAATCTCACTGTTCGCGCCAAACTCATCCCCGTCTCCCAATCAGCTAAATTCAAGCTAACTTGATTAATTTCCCCTTTTCTATTCATATAACCACACCAAATACCCTAAATAACTATCACATATAGTTTACTCGATAACCCAAAGTTCAAATGCGTTGATCAGTTAACACTAAATTAAGGGGACATTCTTCTACCGATTGTACGATCAATCAAACAAGCTGACCCATTTTTGCTACAACTACACCTGTGCAAGTGTATAGAGCGATTTCATCCTGTAATAGCTTGTAATCTCTAAAAAGTGTGTCTTTTGGAACTCTGCAGGTACATAACCGCTTAAATAGCTCATCTGCCCTTCACTAAATCACGGAGACGCCATAATATGACTGAAAAGCAGGATTGGCAGCACCTCTATATGCTCCTCAAACTCGCTGAAACCGGCGCCTATAACCGAACCGCCAAAATCTCAACAGAGTACCTAGCCAAAAAACTAGGCCTCAGCCAGCAGACCGCATCACGCTATCTAATCGAGCTGGAACGTAAAACCTGGATAAGCCGTACCATCACCCCTGATGGCAGTCTCATAAAAATCGAACCCATAGGTGCAGGGGAACTCCAAAAACTCTACAGTAGCCTCAAAATTTTAATGGAAAAAACCTATCCCCCCTCAGTCACATTAGAAGGCATCGTCTTTACAGGTTTAGGAGAAGGCGCCTACTACATATCCAAATCAGACTACAAAAAACAGATTGTCGAAAAATTAAACTTCGAACCCTACCCCGGAACCTTAAACATTAAACTATCAAGCGATTATGACCTCAAAACACGCCTAGACCTCGAAGCATACCCCGCAGTAGAAATCACCGGATTCCAAAATGAGTCCCGCAGCTTTGGCCTTGTCAAATGCTACCCCGCCATAATCGGCGGCAAAGTCAAAGGCGCCCTAGTAGTAGCAATCCGCAGTCACTACGACACCTCCGTTTTAGAACTCATAGCCCCCGTTTGTCTACGCAAACAACTAGACCTCAAAGACGGCCACAAACTCAAAGTTGAAATCTGCACAATCCTCTAACTAAAAAGGCGTGTTACGATACTTAAATTCCCACGAAATCTGCTGTTCAGGTTTACGCCTAGAGGCTATCCAATAACCCAAAATAAGACCACAAACCAAGCCCCCTAAATGCGCTAAAATATTTACATTCTCACCCATATTTATGATAAATAAGAAAAACGCAAACATTAGCGCTCCCACGATGGATTGACGCACAGCACGCCTATCATAGATTAGATATGCCCCAAACAGAGCAAAAATAGCCCCTGAGGCCCCAACAGACACAAAGAGTACCCCGCCGGGTGCAGCTCCCAATGCTAAGGAGAGAAGGTTACCTGCTAAACCGCCCAGCAGATAAACCCCTAAATATTCTGATAGAGAAAACATGCTCTCTGCTTTTTGTCCAAAGATAAACAAAAAAATCATGTTACCCCCAAGATGAAAAATTGAGGCATGGATAAACATCGATGTAAAAAGTTGCCAGACGGCTCCTTGAAACACAAGCGCATTAACCTGCCCCCAAACAACTATGACGCTGTTGGGTGTTTGCACAATGTTTCCTCCGATTATGACCCCTGCAATATAGATAGCTACATTTAGCATGATAAGAATGATGGTGGGTCTGTATTTCTCACAATTCATAGCTACGAACCATTGCCAGCAAGTTTGTCAAGTATTTGTTGCTTAATCTTTGATGAGCTGTCTAAAGTATTTTCCCCAAATTTATTGATGCGAACAACCAAAACAGGCCGATTATGTGTTGCTATGTAATCTTTAACTTCCTGCTCCATTGATATTTGATCATAACCCAAAGCAACAATATCAGGCTGGATTTTTTCAATAACTTCCCCAATTTCTAAACCCTCAAACCCCAACACTGCCTCATCAACCACTCGTAGCGACTCAACAAGAGCACACCGCTGATCCTCACTCATGATGGGCTTTCGGCCCTTGAGCTTCTCAGTAGTACTGTCACGGGCAACGATAACCACCAATTTTGCGTTTATGCCGCCGGCTTTTTTTGCATCTTCAAGAAAACGCACATGCCCCAGATGCAACAAATCAAAGACGCCTGAGGCAATCACAATTTTTCGGTTGGATTTTCTTGTTTGGCTGGCCATTGGAAATTCACTGCACCCATCAATCTAAGGGCGTCAAGTAGCCCCTCACAGTAAGCCACCGACGTTAAACTTGTTCCAAGCTTGTTTTCTGCTTTATAATACTTTGCATCCTCCAAATAATCAACAACCCACCGCAAAACTTCCTCAACGTTTTGCTCCTCTACACTAAAGGGGGTTGGATTACGTTTAAGTTCAGAGAGTACCTTCTCAGCTGAGACGATGTATTTGTTGGTAAGATACTCTATACTCATCTAACAAGACCCCTAAACTCCACAGGTGCCCCCGCAAACGCACAAAGCGCATCAACTTCCATAAAATGCAACTCCCCCGGAACAATGAGACTAAACGGAGGCTCACCAAAATCAAACCCAACCACATCTTTGACAAACCCCGCCCTAACCACTGGGCTGTTACTGCCTGCTCTTGCAATACCCACCACGGGCGTGCAAGGGGTTATAGTGTTTTGTTTCTTTTTCTCCTCCATACCCCATAGTTGCTCTAGGGCATCGTTAATGGAGAGATAACGATTCTCTGCTTGTCTTAGATCCAAAAGACACAGCGTATGTAAACCCAGTTTTTTATTTTGAGCTATAACATTGTAGGGTGTCTCAGAAAAATTATCTGCAAAAGGCACAGTGACGGTTTTGCCAAACTTGTAATTATGCAAACCCGAGAGACTCACAATCGCTGACATGATCGATATGCCATGAACAATACGTGTAGAGATGCCTTGTTTTTCTGCATCGATACGTAAAGTGATATGGGTTGTAGCAATAAAGGGATCACCAGGCACCAAAAAAACCGCTTTTCCCACTTTAGCGGCTTGCAGAATAGCTTTGCCGCTTTCCTCCTCAAGATCACTTCTGGTGAGCATCTGAATTTTTCTACCACATAACCCCTCTAAGCGCTCTAGGCTAAAATCGGGCATACGACTGGTGTAGGTCTCCATAAACACCGCATCAGCGCTCTTGGTTTCCTCTAAACCCTTAAGCGTGATACCCTTTTCATCGTTTAACCCTAACCCCACAAATACCAATTCAGTCAAATCAATCCCAGCATGTAGAGGAAACTGTGACATAAGAAGTTATTTTTCTTGATCTACCTGCTTCTAAATCAGCTCACCCTTTGCTTTGCCGCTCCATAAACACCTCACACAGCAAGGGTCCTTTCTTAGTAGTGGATTTGTTTGTTGTTTGGTGGTATCTTAGCTTCAAATGTTTCTTAGCGACGTTTTCTTTAAATTTTTTGACGTTAAACTATCTGCTGTTTCTTTGATGTATGTGGGTTTGGTAGCTGTTTGGATGGAACATCCAACCAAACCTTTATATGATTTACCTAAAGAGAAAACCTCAGTATCCAGCGGACAGAAATAAGCCATGAAGCCAATCGAAAGCCTCACCAAAGATAACATAAGAAACCTCAAACCCTGTCGACACGGTGCAGAGGTTCATGGTGCCGCTCAAGAAAGTGGTTACACAACCCACGAAATTCTAGATTTCAGCTCAAGCGTCAACCCCTTGGGGCCCTCAAAAAAAGCGCTTGATGCCATCCAAAGCGCATTTACTGAAATTGTTGCCTACCCCGACTCAAACTCTACCGCCCTTCGAGAAACAATAGCAAGCCACTTTAACGGTATAACTAAAGACAACCTAGTTGTGGGCAACGGTTCTACCGAGCTGATGTATCTCTTTGCTGAGGCGTTTCTCAAACGGGGCGAAAAAGCATTGATGGCCGCACCCACATTTGGCGAATACGAACGCGCCGTACGCAAAACCGGCGAAGCCGTCAAATTTGTAAAGCTGGACAAAAATTTCCAAGTGGATGTTGAAGCATTCAAACGCGAGATGGCGGGTTGCAAACTCGTGTTTCTCTGTAACCCCAACAACCCCACAAGCAAACTCATCCCAAAAAACCACCTAACAAGTATAATCGATTCAGCCCTAGCCCAAGATATCTTGGTGTTTCTCGACGAAGACTTTCTCGAATTCGTCGACGACGAAAAAAATACTTCTCTGATACCGCAAATCGACAAATATCCCAACCTATTTGTGTTGCGTTCATTCACAAAAATTTTTGGCTTAACCGGACTGCGGGTTGGCTATGGCATCACCAGCAAAGAAATTGCTGATGTGTTGCACTGCGCCAAAATTCCCTGGAACGTTAACTGTCTAGCACAAACAGCCGCAGCAGTTGCCCTCAAAGACGAAACCCATCTACAAATAACCCTTGATCTTATCAAAAAAGAAAAAACCTGGCTCCAAACCCAGCTAGCCAACCTTGGCTCTTTTAGGTTCAGCCCTCCAGATGCAAACTTTTTCTTCATAGACATCGAAAAAACAGGCCTAACCGCCAATGCCCTCAAACACCGAATGCTAAAACAAGGCATTCTAATCCGTGACTGCAGCAACTTTGTTGGATTAAACGAATTCTACATTCGAGTGGCCGTTAAAACCCACGACCAAAACATGCGCCTAATCGAAGCATTTAAACAAGCACTAAACCCGGTTTGATGACATGTTTAACTTTTATATTTCCCTGTTCGTCGACTCCATCCTTATATTCATTTTAGCTTTCCTTATCGATCTTGTTCTGGGCGAGTACCCCGATCGTATACATCCAACCATCGGCATAGGCAAACTCATCACCTACCTCAAAGCAAAAGCAAAAAACAAAAACCCCCGCCTCGAAAAAATCAACGGTGTATTGATGGCCCTTGCGGCAATGCTTGCCTTTGCCCTGCCCGTTTTTGTACTGCTCTACCTGCTAAGAGGCCTGCCACAGCCAATGGGTGAAATTCTCTACATCATCGTTGGCGCAATTCTATTCAAAGCAACCTTTGCCATCTCCGGCATGGGACAATACACAAAACCAATCGCCATAGCTCTAAAAAAACGCGATATAGACGGCGCCCGTAAATGGTTGCCATATATTGTTCGCAGAGACCCAAACAGCCTAAACGAACGCCAAATAGTCTCTGCAGCAGTCGAATCCATCGCAGAGAGCACAACCGATGGCATAACTGCACCGTTTTTCTTCTACGCCCTCCTAGGTGTCCCAGGAGCCTTTGCATACCGAGTCATAAACACCCTAGATTCAATGGTGGGCTACAAAAACGCCGAATACAAAAACATCGGCTGGTTTAGCGCAAAACTCGACACCCTAACCAACTACATACCCGCCCGAATAACCGCATATTTAATGGTCGTTGCCGCATTTCTCTCAGGTGCAGACTGGCGAGAATCATGGCGTATCCTCCAACGCGACAAACACAAAACCTCAAGTCCCAACGCAGGCTACACCATATCTGCCATGGCAGGCGCACTGGGTATTCAGCTTGAAAAAACAGACCACTACAAACTAGGCGATGACAAAGGACACATTTCACACGAAGATATTGGCAAAGCTCTACGCATCATGGTGATAACCTCAGCATTATTTGGCCTGACAGTTGTTCTGCCAATCATAGCCCTCAGAATATACGTTATCGGCGTATAGATTGTACCGCACCCGATGACTTGACCGCACAATAAACTTGTGCTGTCTGCTCTCTTTCGTTAAACTTATATTCTTTGAGTATTATTGATTAGTTGTTGCATTTGTTGTACAACAAATGTTGCTAAAACCCGGGGCTTGAATGGTGGATCATTATTCGTTAGACTTTTCTACACGCCTAACCTTTAACATTAAAGGCAAAACAACCCAAGAGGATGGGTTTGATTGGAAAGCGGCATGTGTCGATGCTGGTATTATCAGCTTGATAACATTTTTTACCGGCATCGGAACGCTTGTCAGTGTGGATGCACTATCGCTCAATTCATTGGTTATATTGTTGACAGCTTGTGGGTCAGAGTTTATGGGTATGCTTGCTATGAAACGTGGACTAATTACAACATCTAATGATAAAAAATAAGTCACCTGTTTTATGTGGCTGTACAGTTGCTTCTCATTCCCTCACACATGCGTATCCTCATATGCTGGGTCGCCAGTTAACCTGACCTAAAGTGGTTTTTGGAGAATATTTGTTCTTGACGGCTTTTTTTCATGGTCGGCTGTTAATGTCTAAATGACAAACACCTTGGATTGTATAATTGTGATTGAATTAACTAAAGATCCTTACAGTTCAGTTAGCACGGTTGCAAACTCATGCCATAAACCGTTATTACGCCTCAGAATTAAC
This sequence comes from Nitrososphaerota archaeon, assembly GCA_031256395.1. Lineage (GTDB taxonomy): Archaea > Thermoproteota > Bathyarchaeia > Bathyarchaeales > Bathycorpusculaceae > Bathycorpusculum. The sequence goes on along the minus strand of JAIRQQ010000131.1, from coordinate 5,841 downwards.
TTGCACCCCTATTCAGCATATGTCTTTTTAGGTCTTGTTAGTGACCCGTAAAAATCACCGCTTTACCAGTTGCATCAAGTTCTCCTTCTATGTCAGCTGTGTGGTGTACAATTTCAGTGATCTATCCAGCTGATAAAATCATCTGAACCGAATCCAAAGCTCTTCTTAATCGAGCGCAGTGTATAGCAACTTTTATACTCTATATTTGTAACTTTGACTTAGGCAAAGTAAATGTTTAGTTCAAAGGATACTACTAAAACCTCTGTCAGCGTGCTGGCGTTGCTCTTTGTTGCAGGCTTGCTTGTGGGTGGTTTACTGATGTTTTATGTCAACAATGAGCAGGTAAACAGTCTCAATGGCAGAGTTGATAATCTGCAGGCTGTGGTCTCTAATCTGCAAGGTTTCCAAAACGCAACCTACCAAAACATAACCATACTCCAAAACGAAACCTCCCTTGCAGATCTCTACGCCAACGTACGGGACTCTGTGGTTCTGATTCAGGGTCAAACCGATAGTAAGGGTGTGCAGGGTTCAGGGTTTATCTATGACTTTGCTGGACAAATTGTAATCATAACTAATTACCATGTGGTCGCAGGTACAACAAATCTAAGTGTTACGCTCTCAAATGGAAAGGGCTATCCAGCAACTATTCTAGGTTCTGATCCATATGTCGATTTAGCCATACTCTCCATTGATGGTGCCAGCTCTGAGCAGCTAAAACCCGTAACTATTGTTAGCTCATCTCCGTTGCGTGTCGGCGAACCCGTTATCGCTATTGGCAATCCTTATGGTCTTGTGGGTTCTCTTACTACTGGTGTTGTTAGTGCAACAGGGCGCAGTATTGTTGAGGATTCTGCTGGCGGCTTCTCCATTGCCAATGTCATCCAAACTAGCACACCCATAAATCCGGGTAACAGCGGCGGATTGTTACTTAACTCCCTTGGTAATGTTGTGGGTATAACTACGGCTATAGTGACTGATTCGCAGGGGTTGGGTTTTGCTATCCCCTCAAACACTATTCTGCGCGAAATTGCCGATCTTATCCAAACCGGATCCTACCACGGACATTCCTATCTGGGCGTAACCGGAGGCGATATGAACTATGTTATAGCAACTCAAACGGGGGCATCGGTAACCTATGGATGGAAAATTGTCTCAATTGTTCGAGGCGGACCTTGTGATGGCAAACTAGAGGTAAATGACATTATTATCGGTATGAATGATCAAACCATCAAAAACAACGATGATCTTGCCAGCTACCTTGAAGAAAATACTTTGCCCAGTCAAACCATCGATCTAGTCGTTGTACGCGGCACAGAAACCCTAAAAATCCCCCTGACGCTTGGCATCCGTCCACCCCCTCCCTCAACCTAACCTCTCTTTTTGGGTTTGTTTAGTTATTCTAGATTTGTTGTATGCAAAATGATATTAAAGTCAAGTCCCTGCAAGGTAACCTCAGCTGATAACTACCGAGTTGTGGATGGAATATGCAAACCAATGAGTTGCAAGGGGTTCTTAAAGGACAGAAAGTCGCCTACTTCTCAATGGAAATAGGCCTAACTAGTCAAATTCCAACCTACGCCGGCGGCTTAGGCACCCTAGCAGGTGATGCCATCCGTTCCAGTGCGGATCTCAAGTTGCCCCTTGTCGCAGTCACGCTAATTAGTAAATATAACTATTTCAAACAAAAACTCGACTCCACCGGCAGACAAACCGAACAACCCAACGTGTGGAATCCCGAAAAACTCTTAACCCTTCTGCCAAACGAAGTTAGCATAGAAATTGAGGGACGCACCGTTAAAGTACACGCTTGGCTCTATATCTGCCAAAGCATAACTGGCGGAGCCGTTCCCGTACTGTTTTTAGACACCGACTTTGATGCCAACACCCAAGCCGATAGAGAAATATCCTTTTACCTCTATGGCGGTGATGAACAATACCGTCTCAAACAAGAAGCAGTCTTGGGATTTGGCGGCGTCCGCATGCTTGAGGCGTTGGGCTTTCAAATCCGCAAATATCACATGAACGAGGGCCACTCAAGCTTTTTAGCTGTCGAGCTGATGCACAAACACAACCAAGACGCAGAAAAAGTCAAAGAACTCTGCATTTTCACAACCCACACCCCAGTCGAAGCAGGACATGACCGCTTCAACTATGAACTAATCAACAACATACTACCAACAATCGATCTCACACTGTTAAAAAAATATGGCGGCCAAGAACGCCTCAACATGACCCGCCTCGCACTCAACCTTAGCAACTATATAAACGGCGTCGCCAAACGCCACCAAGAAATCTCACGCAAAATGTTCACCGGATATGAAATCCACGCCATAACCAACGGAGTCCACTCCTACACCTGGACCGGCGAACACTACCGAAAACTCTTTGACAAATATCTCCCCGGCTGGGCCATCGAACCCGAACTTTTAGCCAAAGTCGATCTCATCCCAGATGGTGAAATCTGGAACGCCCACCAACAACAAAAACAAACCTTACTTGATTTCACAAACCAAACCTCAAACACTAACCTAGACCCCGAAATATTCACACTGGGCTTTGCACGCAGAGCAACCGAATACAAACGCACAACCCTGCTCTTCACAAACCTTGACCGCCTAAGAACCATCAACAAAACAAACAAATTCCAAGCTATATTTGCAGGAAAAGCCCATCCCCGCGATGAAGGCGGCAAACACCTCATAGAACAAATCTATAGCTATGCCCAACAACTCAAAATTGATCTAAACATTGCCTACATAGAAAACTATGACATGGACATCGCCGCCAAGATGATTGGAGGTGTTGATGTTTGGCTCAATACCCCACTGCGACCCATGGAGGCCTCTGGAACAAGCGGCATGAAAGCCGCCCACAACGGCGTAATGAACTTTAGTGTACTTGACGGCTGGTGGATCGAGGGATGGATAGAAAACCTAACCGGCTGGGCAATCGGACCCCACCCAAAAGAAACCATTGACGATTCGGCATGCTTTACTAAAGAAATAGAGGACCTCTACAACAAACTCGAATATATAATACTCCCAACGTTTTACAACCAACGCGACGACTGGATCCAACTCATGAAAAACTCTATCGGAAAAATCGCTTACTACTTTAACAGCCACCGCATGATGCGCAGATACGTAACCGACGCCTACCTCTAAAACAACTGCGCTTGGTGGTCTGTATTTTAGTCTCTACAAGCCGCCTTTGTTAGTGTTATACACTTACTTTGGTATCGCTGGAGATTTGCTGTTTTTGTAGAGTTCACTTAGCGGCACAATACGTTGTTCACCCGCTCTAACCTCTACTTTCTCACCGTTGAGTTGATCTTCAAAATCTTCTTGAGCTTCAACTATCCAATAACCTGCACTTTTGGTTAAAACTTTGACTTTATGGCGCCCTTTGTAAAAATAGAAATTAACCATAAACCATCACACAATAAAAGAGGTATTGAAGTAAATATTTGTACACACAACAGCAAACATCACTGCCTCTTGGTGTCTCACATATCCTTTTGTTGGTTTTGTTTGGGTATATTTTTGATTTTCTAAATTGGGTGTGTAGACTTTTAGTTTACTTATAGAGTTGTGGCTGAAGTAGCGTGGTGTTGGGTTGATGACGCTGTTTTAAATATGGCGCTTTACCCTGCTAATGTAGGTGATGGCATGAAGCTGATAGATGACAGTGAAACAAAGTTATCTGAGCAAATTCTGGCGTTTTGTAAACATATTGCCGGGCAGTCAAAAATCGTTGCAGTCGCTCATGTTGATAACTATTCATCTAATCCCTCAAATGGCCGGGTAATCCATGAGGTGATGTTGGTTATCCAGAATTTTCAGCCCCGACTTATGCGTTACCTAAAACCTGTCCAAGACAAACCTATCTCTGTCTTTGCGGTAGATCAGTGGATTTTTGAACGTGACATCGATCGCGGATTACTAGGCGAAGCACTCGCAAGCAAACTCATCTTTCCCTACACCGCCCTCCAAGGCGAGACCTACCTTCATGAACGGGAGGTAGAACTCAAAAAACGCCTAGTGATCGAGTTGCTTGAGAATCTCTCCATCAACTTTCCCGAGTTAGCACAGCGTATACAGATACTGCCGCAATATTTTATGTATGAGATCTTTTATAATCGGGTGCGCGTTTTTCCTCTACTTGCCTACAACTTGACCGATTTAACCATCAGCATTAAAGATGCTGAAAATCGTGCCCTTAGTTGCTATATAGAGGTCCTAAACCAATTAGAAGCTGAAGAAAAAATCAGTCTCAAAAACGGCTATGTTTTCATAACCCCAAAATTTATCGCCCGATGCCAAGACCCCAAACTGCGCTTTATTAACCTCTCTAAATCCGCTCCTCGCACCCTATTCACCTCCCTTTTTGGTGCACTACCCCAACTTGCAAACCGAGTTGGACAAAACACCGAAACCTTTCTACGAACCCAAAAAATCAGCTGGATCCGCCCCAACGAACAAACAGTTACATTTATTGACTCGCGCAAGTATGTTTTCTTCCCAACAGCAGAGGGGCTTGTTTCACTGGCAGACAAACTAGACATCAAAGGCTATACCCAGCGGATGTTACTTAAAAATCAAAATGTAAACATCGACGTTACACCCGCAGGCGGCATTTTAAATGATGTCTATGTAATCAACGCCTCAGGAGAAGGCGTTAATACAAAAATTTTAGTCAAACGCTTCAAAGACTGGTCAGGATTTAAATGGTTCCCCCTAACACTTTGGTCATTTGGAGCCCGAAGCTTTGCAGTTTCAGGCCAAGCCCGACTCGCAAAAGAAATAGCTGCAAGCGAATTTCTACGCGGCGAAGGATTTAACGTACCAAAAATCCTCCATTTCAGCAACCCCGAATTACTCATCTTTATGGAATTCATCGAAGCTGAAGGACTAAATCAAATAATCAAACGCTACTCCACAACTACCAACAGCCAAACCATCGCAGAAGCACTAGATATATTTAACCGCGTAGGCGAAAACCTCGCACGAGTACATAGCGCAAACCTCTCATTAGGCGACACAAAACCCGACAACGTCCTTATCAAACCCGATGGCACCATATATCTCATCGATTTCGAACAAGCAATGCAAGGAGGAGATAAAGCCTGGGACGTAGCCGTATTTCTCTACTATTGCGGACACTACCTCCAACCCTTTGACAATACTGCCAAAGCAAAAACCCTTACCCACTCATTTATCGAGGGCTATTTGCGAGGCGGAGGAAATCTAGATATTATCCATAAAGCCGCATTAACCAAATATACCCGAATTTTCAGCATTTTTACCGTGCCCCCAATTATGCTTGCCATCTCTAACATCTGTAAAAGCGCCGAAGCACCAAAGAACCCCTAACCCAACGGTACTAAACAAAAAAATACCAATAGCAAAACTCTTTTCAAGTGACATTTTGGCGTATCCCGATTTCTACCCAGTTATTTAGTTACAAAAATAAAGATGGTCAGTGTTAACTGACTCTTTGATTGAGGGTAGAGGCATTTGCCTCTTAGTTGTCGCTTCTTGTTTGTTGTCTAGTTTTATCTTTGTCAGTATTTGGGGTATAGTAGAATGTCATCTCGTTTTTAGTTGGGTCCTTTTGAAGTGTTAGAGTCAGGGTATCATTATTGCCCGCTGCACTATAGCCGGCGATAGTGGGTGCATACTCTGTTATGCTGCCTCCAATGGTGCCAAACCCGGAAGTTTTTGCAGCCGCAACTGGAGTTTTTGTACCCTGCAAATAATACTGCACCGTATAAGCCACAGACTCATCTTTATTGTCCTTGTGTTTGAAAGTAAGCACTATAGCGATCAGCTCAACTAC
>JAIRQQ010000071.1 GCA_031256395.1 Nitrososphaerota archaeon | reverse complement strand
CGTAAGTTTATTATTCCTAGCATATGGCGGCTGGGACGTACTATTTAGTGGAACATTTGAAATAGGCAACAAAACTGGCATCGCCGCCGCAAGTGCCATAGTCGGCATGGGCTTTGGAGCCTCCCTAGTTGCCCTGTTTGCACAATTGGGCGGTGGTATATACACCAAAGCCGCAGACGTTGGTGCAGACCTTGTTGGCAAAGTTGAAGCAGGCATACCCGAAGATGACCCCCGCAACCCCGCAGTCATCGCAGACAACGTCGGCGACAACGTCGGCGACAGTGCAGGACGCGGTGCAGACCTCTTTGAATCCGCCGTCGGCGAAAACATTGGTGGCATGGTCATCGGCGGTCTAGTCAGTGCCGCAACAGGTAACATCATCTTTCTAATCTTCCCCCTCATAGTTCGCGCTTTAGGCATCTTTGGAACCCTAATCGCCGTACCCTTTGTGAAACTAAATCCCAACGAAGTCCACACACCCATGAAAGCACTTCGCAAAGGCCTAAACGTATCAACCATCTTTTCAGCCATAATGTTTCTAGTAGCCTCCATCGCATTCTTTGGTAATACTTGGTACTACATCTTTGGCTGTCTACTAACAGGGTTGGTCGCAAGCGTGCTTATCGACCAAATAACTGACTACTACACCGGCCGAGACAGAAAACCCGTCCGACAAATCGCAGAATCCAGCCAAACCGGTGGTGCAACAAACATCATAACCGGCATCGCCATAGGCCTAGAAACAACCGCCCTCCCAATAATCACCCTAGTAATCGCATTACTAACATCCTATGTACTAGGCTCCCAATTTGCCCTAACAGTTGGAATTGACTCCTACACAGGCGGAGTCTATGGCACCGCACTCGCAACCATGGGCATGCTCGCAGTCATGGGTATGGTCTTAGCACTCGACGGATTTGGCCCCATAGCCGACAACGCCGCAGGCATCGCAGAAATGTCAGGCGAAAAAACCGGCATAGAAACCATGGAAGCCCTAGACGCAGTTGGCAACACAACCAAAGCCCTAACCAAAGGCTTCGCCCTAGGTTCAGCACTCCTAGCCGCCCAACTACTATTCCAAACATACGCCGAAGAAGCCATGACCCAACTAGGCCTATCATCATTTGCCATAGATATCTCCCAACCCGCCATCCTAGTCGCTGCCTTCATAGGCGCCATGATCCCCTTCCTGTTTAGCGCCCAAGCAATCAGTGCAGTCGGCAAAGCCGCCACCCAAATGGTCAACGAAGTAAGACGCCAATTCAAAGAAATCCCCGGCATCATGGAAGGCACCGGCAAACCCGACTACGGACGCGCAGTAGACATCAGCACCAAAGCAGCTCTAAAAGGCATGGTCATCCCAGGAGTCATCGTAATCGCAGTCCCACTCATCGTCGGTGTCCTGCTAGGACCCCTCGCAGTCGGAGCCTTAGTCATCGGAGCAACCCTAACAGCAGTCCCCTTGGCCCTCTTTATGAACACAGGCGGCGGCGCATGGGACAACGCAAAGAAATTCATAGAAGCCGGCCACTTCGGCGGCAAACGCAGCGCCGCACACTCCGCAGCAGTCGTAGGCGACACAGTAGGCGACCCCCTCAAAGACACAGCCGGACCAAGCCTCCACGTCCTCATCAAACTCTTAAGCACCCTAGCAATAGTCTTCATCCCACTATTCCTAGGCCTACTCAGCGGCTTTCTATTCTAAAAACTCCGGGAAGCTCTCTTACCAACTCTTTCTTATTTAAAACTTGCAACTACTTCAGAAAAGTAAGTTGAAGCATCCTATGAAGCACTCGACCATAGCTTCACTATAGAGACGTCTAATAACTGAACACTTTGTTCGCAGACTTAGCATTAAATCCAATCACCCATAATACTTAGTCGAGATAGCCAATGCTTAACCAAAACCTAAACAAAAACAGAAAACTAACACATGCTACCAGTCATGGTTGTCTATTATGTTGGAGTAAACTACATATCCATTCAGAACAATATCTCCACGGTGACTGGGTATGAAAAAACTATTTGGTGTATTTCTGTTTGCGTTGTTAGTTAGTACTTTGATTTTTGCATGCATAACCTGTATGGGTGAGGTACAGGCTCAGAGCTCTTCAAAGAAACTGGTTGTTCCAGACTTTACTGTGAAATACCTTGAATATCCCTATGATGTACCCGCTGTTGAGTATGTAGATACCTACACAGGCGAAACTCAGACTATCCCAGGTTATCATGTAGTAAATCGAACAATTGAAATCACAATCAAAAACCAACGAGGTTACTCTGATTTGCGCTATAATGTTAGATATAAAGGCCACTATGAGACCTCCAATGCTGATGCGGTGTGGCGTGAACTGTTTCCCAGCCCAGCTGTCGGTACAGTACCCAGCGCTTCGCTTCCTTGTCAGTCCGATTCAGAATATACTGTGTTATCTTTTTATTACTGGGAATTTGGGATACCTGCTACGGGTGGAGCGGTCGATATCCAAGTAGAAGCAATTGCTGGCACCATTAAGAGTAATGTTGTGTCTCTTATGCCGGATGTTTCTTTTTATTTTGTGGATGAACTAAGTGGTTGGAGTAGCACAAAAATCCTGACTATACCAGCATACACCAATGAAGCACCCAATCAAAACGATTCAGCACCAAACCCAACCTATGGCTCAGAGCAAACTGGCTCACAAACAAGTACAACAATAGTTGGATTTACCTTGATTGAGCTTAGTTTAGTGATTATTTTATGCACAACCCTACCCGTTCTGACTATTGCGCTTGTTCATGAAAAAAGAAAAAATACACGACATAAACAGACAGCTTGAAGGCATAAAATCCTCCACTTTTTTCACAACAAAAAAGATTGAAAAGTGTGGTACGCATGGTACGAACGGTGCACAAACGGCTATAGGTGCTGGATGCCTAACAACTGAACACTCTGTTTGTGTATTTAGCATTAAATCAACTCTCCAATAACTCAAGAGAGAGAACCCAAATGTTCAACAAAACTACAAACAAAAACATAAAACTAAACACATACAAAATAACAATAGTTGCCATAGTGACAGCATTTTTAATCGGGGGGATAGTGGGTTTATATCTCGGCTCAAATCATTTCATCCAAGCGCCTATAGCAACAGATAAAACAGATATACAACAGCCCCAGCCGACACAAGATACGGCTCAGCCGATTAAACAACCAGAAAACCAACCCACCCAACCCGACCCCACCACAGAACCTCCCCCCGAAACCGGGTTAACCTTTAGCTTCCAAGTAAAAGACAGCGAGGCCAACCCCGATGGTAAAACAAAACTAACCCTAACCATATCTGTAAGCTATACTGGAAGCAGCTCTGCTACCATAGATTATTCAGATTTCCACCTTAACCTATATGTTGAAAGAAGCTTCTACTGCCTGCGTATTGATCGTGGAGTAACCACTCCTCTAAACCAAGGAAGCTTCACACTAAGCAACTCACATAAGACACATACCTTTGAGCTAACCTTTGAGTACATAACCATGCAAGATAACAATATGGATATTGTGTACACTCAGTTTACTGTGGGTTATCGCGACACTGTACTTCCTTGGAATTCCTAAGAACTGCCGCAAAACAACCAGCCAACATAACAATAAAATATCTGCCATCTTGGCTGAGCAAAAGCACATCTTGGATGCAACTAAACAGCGGCGATTCCATTACTTACTATTGACTATTCTACTTTTATCTCCCATTTATTGTTGGCAGATGTCGCGAAAGCAGATTTGGATCCCATTAAACCGATTAATATGGAACCTTTACTCTAAGTGCAACAGATGATAGTTGGTTTTTAGATAGTTAACTAAACGGCTGGGACTGCATTTTCAGGAATTTTGCCATCAAAGCCTTCTTCTTTAATATACTCAGCAATCCGTCTGCCTTGGACTGTTAAATAAAAGAGTTTATAGCGGTTGCGTCCATTGCGCGTAATTTTTGTTTCTTCCCGAAAAAGACCCGCATCAACTAAAAGCTCCGCATATCGCACATCTTCGGAGGGAACAGGCGTTCCTAAACTTTCAATTAAAAGACACAAATACCCCTCTTGGCTGTCTAGGGCTGCTAAGAGACAACCCTTGAGATATTCGCTTTTTTCATCCATGTAGCGACATAGATACTCTTGTAGATGCTCAACCATAAAAACCACCTAAAAACTCACTATACCCTACGTTACAGTAAATTTAAGGTTTACCGAAGTGGTTCCGTAGTATATTTTTACTTGTGTTTACATTCACTATTCGCTGAGATGTTTCACCTTGAAAATCATTCAAAAAGATCTTCATCAGGGATTTCTAAAAGTTGTTCCCGACACGCCTGATGACCTTTGGCATCTCTACAACGTCGTGTACAAAGGCGACGAAGTTTATGCCTACAGTAGCCGCGCCATAAAAAATGACACTGAATCATCTCGCCCCAAAAGCGGAGAACGCGTCTCAGCATTTATGGGCGTAAAAGTAGAATCTGTTAGCTGGGACAAATTTCTAGGTAAACTCCGCGTTCATGGCCTAATTATCCACGCACCCGATATCATCCCAACCGGTGCCCATCACACACTTGCCATATCCCTCAATCAACAAATGACCATTGTAAAAAAAGAATGGCCCAACCACCTCCTAGACAGATTAACCAAGGCAAGTGAAACCGAAAAACCCCTGCTGATACTCTCCATAGACGATGAAGGCTTTGCCATTGTTGAAACCAAACAATACGGCTACGAAACCCGTGTCGAACAACGAATCCGCCTACCCGGCAAACAAGACGCCGACAAACGCGTAGAAGCAACAAAAGCATATTTCCGATTAGCCCTAACAAGCCTTGAAAAACTCTGGACCATCAACCGCAATCCCTTGGTTATTATCGGTGCTGGATTTGTAAAAAATGACTTTGTTACATACCTCCAAGACGAAAACAAAGACCTCTCCAAAGCCGTGGTAGATATAAAAAGTGTCAATAACGGCGGCACTGCAGGCATAGATGAGGCCCTTCGCTCAGGGGTACTGCTAAAAACCGCCCATCAGTTGCGCATCCTAGATGAAACCGAAACCATGGAAGAAATCATGAAACGCCTAGGCAAAGGCGAAGGCAACGTAACCTATGGCTTGACCGCAGTGGAAAACGCCGCAAACATGGGCGCCATCGAAAAACTCGTCGTCGCAGACACAACGCTACGTGATGCCGATGAAAATCAGCGTCTCAAACTCGAAGAGCTCATGCACGCCGTTGAGCGCCGCCAAGCCGCCATAACCGTAGTGAGCACTGAACACGAAGCAGGCTTCAAATTAATCTCTCTGGGCGGTATTGCTGCACTGCTAAGATTTCCAATCTATCACCAACAAACTGAAAATTAAAATTCAAGTATGCAAGATTGATTGCCATGCCACCAACAGAATGGAAACACATAAACACGCTTCAGAAAAAAATCCGCATAACCCGAATCGAAACCACCCAAAACCAACGCAACATCTACGCCTTTGACATAGAACAAGCCACCCCAATTTATCTAACCGCTGACAAAACCATCGATCTATCAAAAATTAAGCGCGCCAAAATCTACCAAGTCACCCTCCAAGTATACGAAACAGAATTCACCCCCGAACTCCAACAACGAGTCCTCGAATCCGCCCTAGGCGACCCCCAACGATTCAAAGCAATACAAACCATGAAAGCCTCAGGCGCCAAACCAATCAAATATGAACTCACAGAAATCAAACACTAACCAACAAATTCACCCACAAACCATCGAATTAAGCAGCAACCCCGGTGAATACCCACCATTTTAGATGCATGCTAATCTCTATATATCGACTCTAAAAATCAAACCTTAATGGACCGCTGGTTGTACAGGAAGCTTTAAAGGGCACCGTCAAACCGCATTTCTATGATATCCAATTGAAACTCTTAATCAGTCCCAGCAATGAAGCCGAAGCCCACGAAGCCGCCGCCGGAGGCGCCGACATAATCGATGTCAAAAACCCTCAAGAAGGCTCCCTTGGAGCAAGCTATCCTTGGATTATCAAACAAATACGACAAAACACTCCCCAAGGTATCGAGGTCAGCTGTACCATAGGTGATGTTCCCAATCTTCCAGGCTCGGCTTCGCTTGCCGCCTTGGGTGCGGCATCTCTAAATGTTGACTACGTTAAAGTCGGACTCTATGGCTTAAAAACAGTCCCCGACGCAATTTTTCTGCTCCAGCAGGTCTGCCGAGCCGCCAAAGACTACAACCCCAAAGTCAAAATCGCCGCAACCGGATATGCGGATGCACAAAAAATCGGTTCGCTAAATCCTCTGCTTATTCCTGAGGTAGTTCACAAAGCCGAAGCAGACGTCGCCATGATAGACACTGCAATCAAAGACGGCACCAACCTCTTTAGTCACCTCACCCCAAAACAACTCCAATTGTTTGTGGACTCGGCACATGAGTTTGGTTTGCAAACAGCTCTCGCTGGTTCTCTGCGAAAACAGGACCTGCCAACAATCTATGATTTAGGTGCTGACATCGCAGGGTTACGAGGTGCAGCTTGTACAAACAGCGACCGCAACAAGGGTCACATAACCCGAACACTGGTCGCTGAATTATGTGAAACCCTAAAACAACTATGAATAGCTGCTTTTTGTCTTTTTTTGGCAATCGACTTAATGCAAGTTGTGGTGTTTTTTTCGGTAATATAGAAGCAACATTAAAATGACGATCACCAGAGAAATTACAAAAATTGGTATTGCATATGTCCATAAATTGGTTGATTGTGGCGGATCTGTTGGGGGATCTGTATTTGTACTGTCAAAATCAGTATATGCCATAACATAGAGATCCGCTACCACAAATAATTTATTATCTGTGGAAGTTATGGGTCGTACATAGTGGTCAAAAGGTTTCACTCCAAGTTCCATACCTGTTGTCTTGTTAAGCGCCCAAAGAGCTGAACCGGTTGACACAACCAACCAAGATGGAACCAGAAAAGCTTTAACCCTAGATGTTTCTTGAAGTTTGAAGGTTTGACTTTGAAGATACTGGTTTATGAACACATAAGCGGCGGCGGATACGCAGAACAACCCCTGCCCCCAGACGTACTCGCAGAAGGCTTTGCCATGTTACGCTGTATAGTCGCCGATTTTAGAGCCGCAGGACATCAAGTGAGCACCCTGCTAGATTGCAGGCTCTTCAAACTCAACCCCCCAATTGAAGCCAACTATATCTCCCAAGTCCTCTATGCCAACGAACCCCAAAAAATCCTGCTCAATTTAGCAAAAAACAACGACGTCATCTATATCATCGCACCTGAAACCAACCAAACCCTCCAATCATATGTCGAGCTGGCTGAAAAAACCGGAAAAACCCTGCTTAACACCCCCGCAAGCACCATCGCAAAAACAGCTGACAAAACAACTCTATATGTTGATCTCCAAAAAACCGGTTACGCTATCCCTAAAACACTTATCCTAAACGTTGCACACAGCACAACCCAGATAGAGCAAGCCCTAACCACCCACCTCACATACCCACTTATCTTTAAACCCGCTGATGGGGCGGGTTGCAGTGGAATCAGCCTCATAGAAACCCCCAAAGACATCCTCAGTGGTGTCGCAAAAATCAAAGCCGCCTCAGCTAACCCCCGCTTTATAGCTCAAGAAAAAATCGACGGCGACACAGTAAGCGTTAGCCTACTTTCAAACGGAAAAAAAGCAATGGCATTCAACCTAAACAAACAACAAATCACCCTAGCAAAACAAACCGAATCAAGCTATCAGGGCGGCTCTACTCCATATGAACACCCAAAAACTAAAGAAGCCAAAAACTTAGCCGAACGCATTGTGGAGTCTTTGGGCTTACAGGGTTATGTGGGAATTGACTTAATCTTGAACCAAAACACAATCTGTGTCCTAGATGTTAACGCACGTCTAACCGTATCCTATGTTGGACTACGACAAATAATAAACTTTAACATTGCACAAGCCCTCCTCGATACCATTATCACTAAGCAACTACCCCAAACACCAAACACTCAAGGAACGGTATGTTTTTCAAAAATCCACACTACCCCCCCAACATCTGAAATCTACCGAAAAACAACCAAACTACCCGGAGTAATAACTCCAATTTTCCCCCTACCCAACACCCCCCAAAGCGTTGCTCTAATCATGGGCTATGGCACCAACCTCCAAGAGGCCCAAACCAAATTAGAAGAAGCTAAAAAAACACTATACACCACCACTACTACTAATCGTGAGGTATAGTATTGGTTACCGTCTTGGGTTTAGACATCGGAGGCGCCAATACCAAAGCCGCTCTACTCACAACAGAAAAAACAAAAATCACTCAGTTTAAGGTGGCATCTGCCTATTTTCCCGTCTGGAAAAACCCTCAAGCCCTCCCCAAGACTCTGATAAATCTAAAAGAGCAACTTGGAGCCAATCAGATAGATGCTTTGGGCCTAACCCTAACCGCAGAGTTATCCGATGTATATCAAACCAAACGTGAAGGCGTTCACCACATCCTATCCTGCGTCAAAGTCGTCTTTTCTGATGTGCCCATCTTTGTTTTAACCACCAATGTCGAACTGGTACCCATAGAAACCGCAGAAAAAACTCCTCTGTGCGTTGCTGCGGCAAACTGGGCCGCTACGGGATGGCTAATAACTCAATACCTAAAAGATGCTCTTATCGTCGATGTGGGAAGTACAAGTACAAGCATAATCCCCATAATCAACGGGCAGGTGGCCGCCAGAGGCAAAACGGATCTTGACAAACTCATCCACGGCGAGCTAGTCTACACAGGTAGCCTGCGCACAAATATCGCCGCAATCGTTCATTCCATCCCTACAAAAAACGGCATTGCCTCAGTTTCCTCCGAACTGTTTGCCCTCTCAGGCGATGTACACCTCGTGCTAAAAAACATCTCAACAAACGACTATACCACAGAAACAGCTGATGGCCATGGCAAAACATTAGCTGAAGCATATACACGACTCGCTAGAGTGGTCTGCGCAGACACCGACATGCTAACAACCCAAGAAATTATCAATATGGCAAAATACATCCACGAGCAACAGATCAACCAAATTGCCGATGGTATAGCTAAAACCTACACATACCTAAAAACCCATACCGCAGACAGGGTTCCAGTTGTTGTTACAGGACTTGGAAAAAACTTTCTAGCCCATAAAGCCGCAGAAAAAGTTGGTATTGATGCCATAGTGGATTTGGACACATTATTGCCTAAAGGCACGGCTTTGGCAACTCCCGCAACAGGTGTTGCATGGATGTCAATCGCTAAACTTACCGGATAAACATCACTTAAACTTACAACTCTACCTGCTCAAACTGTAAATCCGATTAATAACATAATCAATCGTAAGCGTTAAAAACAAACAAAACACTACTTATATGACTAAAATGAATAGAGCTCTTATACTCGTCGTCTTAATCGTATGTTGCCTAATCACCGGAATCATAGGTGTTTATGCAGGTGCTACCTATCTAACATCAGACACAATAACTCCAAACGAAAACCATCCACAACCAAATCAACCAGATAATCCTGCCTATGTGCCAAATTCAACTGCTAACACTACACCAACACCAACAAAAGATACGATGACCATATATGTATATACCTTTGGCATACCGCTTGATTCTTATGATTCATATGATTCTGATTATTATAACTCACTCTACAATAAATTTAGAAAAACTGAAAACTATTGTAGCTTTCGATACAAATACATAAATGAGCTCCTTGTACCTAGTCAATATGTGGGATTTTGGGCTATTCTTCATGCTCCCGCAAACGCCGAACAACTCGCATTGATGGAACAATTAGCCGGTCATCCTGTGCGGTTGAGTCACACATTAGAGTGTCTGTATGATGATACTCACGGGTTAGGCGGAGAAATGCCATCCAGATGAAGATAGCCCATTAAACGCTAAGCTACACGGTTATCTCGATTGGATTATACGTTCGTTATCTCTCGCTGTGGCATTCACTACAAACACACTTACAGACAAAAAATAAATAAAATTAAATAAAAAAGGGTGGAGTGAATTAGTTGTTTATTCGTATCTGAGTGCGTCTACTGGTTTTAGTTTTGATGCCCGCCATGCAGGGTAGAGTGCAAAGATGACGCTGATACCTATGCCGAAAGCCAGTGCACCCGCAATAACCGTGGGCGTTAACAGCGGGGTTATGGCTAATGCGCCGCCTCCGCCGCCAAAAACACCTGAACTTATCACTTGAGCAACAATGGCTGCTAACCCATAGCCCAGTCCAATACCGGCTACTGCACCAATTAACCCAATGATGGCGGACTCGGCAAGAAATATCGACAGCACACTTCGACTCTTCATACCTAGTGATTTGAGAATACCGATCTCTCGGGTACGCTCAATCAATGATACAAACATGATATTCATTATCCCTATACCTGCTACTAATAGTGAAATCGCCGCAATACCCACTAGAAACAGCTGGAGTGTATCAAACACTGAGGAGAGCATGTCAATCATTGCAGTCGGAGAGGTGACCGAAACTTGGTTGCTAAAGTGATCGGTTATTGCTTTAGAGACACTGGTTACAGTGGCGTTGTCACTATCTTTTAGGGTGACAATTATCATATCACACTGATCTGTTCCAAAGAAACTCTGGGCTGTCTCAATAGGTATGTAAACTCCTGTATCGGAGGGCCCGTTACTGCCAAAACCGCCAACTTTTTCCAACACACCCGCAACAACTGCTGTGTAGCTTTCGTCAACTGGAGGCAATACGGTGGCATTGACCCAAGCAATATTGATTATGTTACCTGCATCAAAGAATATGGTTCCATTTTGACCGGGCTGGTTAATACGGGTACCCACCACTGCTTGGTTTTCTAAAGGGTCGGTGGGTATGTATCCAGTTTCTGCCTTGAAGGTTGGGTAGACCTGTGCATATTGGTTGAAATCTATGCCGTAGATAGTGGCTGATTGTTTGAGGTTTTCGGTTTGAATGTATCCGCTACGGCTCATAACTGCTACAGAGGACTCTATATCTGGTGAGAGAGAATTTATCTCCGTGGTATAGTTGCTATAGAGGCTAAAGCCCGTACCGCTGATACCTTGACCAAATCCCCCGCCTATGTCGTTTCCGCTACTGGGCCTCACAATTAGCGTGTTGGCCGATAAACCTTGATTGAGCTCGCTTGTTATGGTTGTCTGGAGACCCTGCGTAATTGAGAGCAACGCAACAATGGCTGCTATGCCTACAATTACGCCCAAGGTGGTTAGAGCAGAGCGTAGTTTGCGGAGTTTGATTGCGTTAAAAGAATATCCAAATACATCTATGCTTTTCATTTAGTTCACCACGTCTGAGTTGATTTCGCCGTCAAACATTTTTACGGTTCGTTTAGCTTGACGGGCTAGTTTTTCGTCATGCGTAACCATGATAATGCTAACGTTATGTTCTTTGTTTAGGTTCTGGATCAGTGCTAGGACTTCGCTGGCTGTTTTGGAGTCTACGTTGCCTGTGGGTTCATCTAACAGCAGAAATTTGGGGTTATTGGCTAGTGCTCGGGCGATGGCGACGCGTTGTTGTTGTCCGCCGCTGAGCTCGGCAGGTTTGTGATTAATCCGTTCTTTGAGGCCCACAGTTTCCAAAAGTTCCAGTGCACGTTTTCTGCGTTCCGATTTACCCATATCAGCTATGGACATGGATAATTCGACATTGTCACGTGCAGTTAATCGGGGGATTAGGTTGAAGAATTGGAATACAAATCCTATTCGGCGACGCAGATCTGAGAGTTGATTATCATTGAGCCTGCCTATATCGACGCCATCAATAAACAGTGTACCTGAAGTGGGTTTATCGAGTGCACCGATAAGATTTAGCATCGTGGATTTACCGCTTCCAGATGGCCCTAAAATCGAAACAAAATCTCCCTGATTCACCCGAAAATTTACGCCTCGAAGTGCCTCTACAGGAACTTTGCCCAGCATATACGTCTTTTTAACGTTTAATGCTTCTACTACAGCAACATTTTTTGATATCATGTAAACACCTGCCAGTCCTATAGGCGCATATAATAAAAGCCGCGCTCACTCCGAAGGAGTTTAAACAAAATAGGCATCGGTTATGTTCTTGGTTCAAGTCGTCCAAATTTCAGCTGTCCAATGTGTTTTAGTATCCATTGAACCAGTTGCTCGTAGGCGTGTCGGCCCTCCTCAGTTAGATGAACAATTCCTTCGGTATCTAATATGACAAAGCCCTGCTCAGACATCCAAGAAAGATATCTAACCAACCGATCATATGATAGCCCTGTAACTGTAGCTAGGGCAGTTCGGTTGAGATTTTTTTTCTCTTTTAGCGCCTCAATTATTCGGGCGATAACATAGAGATCAAGTTTGGAATTCGGCTTTTTCGAACTCGACACTAAACCACCGTAACTCCCAAACCAACATATCTAATGCACGCAACTCTCGGTAGCGTCTCAAAAAGTCTTTGCCAAGCACAAAGACTACAACTAAAACAGCAATAAATCCCCAAAAGAAAGCTCCTGGCAGTACTGATTTATGCAAAAATATCAGTGTTAAACTATTCCATGCAAGCTCAAAAGCCGCTACTGAAACAACCAAACATGTCCCCGCCTTAAGCAGACTATATATTGCATAACCAAACCGTGCCATCGAGATATCTTCCAAGGTCTTTTCCCAATCCAGTTCACCCAATAGTTTTAGCGTAGAAGCAAAGCCTTTAGAAATTTCAGGTCGCCAGTCACCTACTTTAACGGCATTGACTTGTTTTCGCATATACAACATCCCACAGGCAAGACCCACCAGTGGAATAAGAGACGCCAAAAATCCCCCCACAAACGTAGGGTTATTGGGACCGGGTTCTAATCCATAGATGTCAAATATTGTAAGGAGCGCTAAGAATGTAGCTATTGAACCTCCGATGATAAGCATAAAGGGTTTTAGTGAACGTGCTATGGCGTTGTATTTTTTGATATGATCAAGTGTTTCCATTAATTCTGAGACTTTTGAAGTTATTCGTTCATCAGTGATCATATTGGGCCCTTCAAATTGAAGTCTGTTTTTAAGGAAATTAGCATCATTTGGATGATATAAGTGAGACTCTTGGCTGGTCAGATATTTATCTGTTAATTGCTATATTATTTGCCTATCAGCGCTTTGAGTCTATGCGGATGAACTACAACATGGCTGACAAACTATCTCCTGAAACGATCTCTTCAGAGCAAGCTTTCCCAAACACTACGCCTGTTTTACATAACACTTCATATCTGCATTATCCTTTGGTGTCTAATCTCTCAGTAATTAAGGTCGGAGGAAGCATAGCCCAAAACCCTGAAAAACTTCAGATTTTGTGCGAAAAAATAGGTGAATTATCCAAGAGTCATCAAATAGTTGTGGTGCCTGGTGGTGGTGAATTTGCAGATACCGTGCGTCAACTTGACAAACGTTTTTTGTTGTCTAATAGGACCGCGCATTGTATGGCTATTTTAGCCATGGATCAGTACGGCTTATTACTCGCCGATTTAACTGCTGATTCGGTTGTCGTGCAAGGGCTAAAAGAAACCCAAACTGCACTAGCTCAGGGAAAGGTGCCGATTTTTTTACCCTCACAACTGTTGTTCGCTGAAGATCCTTTGGAAAACTCTTGGGATATTACCTCCGATTCTATTGCTCTATATCTCGCCACTAAACTTGAGGCACAAAGACTTCTATTAGTCACCGACGTGGATGGTATCTACACCCAAGACCCCAAAAGATATCCCGATGCTGAGTTAATTAACAAAATAACTCCGTATAGCCTTACAGAGATGTCTATGCGCACAAGTGTAGATTTGATGTTGCCCAAACTACTCTTAAAGCAGTCAATGGATTGTTTTGTAATAAATGGCTTGTTCCCTCAACGCATCAAAACCGTTCTAGATGAACAACCCACAGTTTATACCCTAATCACCAAGTCGTTTTGAGGCCGCCTGAATATTTGCTGGAGACATAATCGTTATTCTTTTTGGTTTCTCTTTTAATCCGGTAAGTTGTTGCAACTCTATCCATTTATCCAAAAACGCCTGCCCCTTATTGGTTATGAAGAATTTTTGAGAGTGTTCACCTAAAGATATACATCATTTGATTTTGCCATTGTTGAAAAATTTCAGGCATAGTCAAAGCACACCACAAACGAATAGTTAAATCCACCATAACAGAACTCTTAGA